>CAMDHK010000098.1 GCA_945897965.1 Candidatus Kuenenia stuttgartensis
CGCAGGCATCTTGAAGAAGTTGACCCTTCGTTTGAAACCTACGGCGCAGCAGGTTTTTTTAATGTCCCCATGTATTTCAAGGCAACCCTTGATTCGTTCTATACCCCTCTTTGCCCCATTATTATCACACCATCAAACTGGGTTGAAGAATTGCCTGAGGAAGAATTTTTAAAAGCATACAAAACCCGTGCAAGTGGCATGAAGACCATTCAAATGGCAAGTCATCAGTTGCATTTGGGATCACGAGGTGGTGCTCTGGGTGCATTGCTTTCCGCAACCTTTGGAACTCTAGCTGCAATCCCCTTGGCAATGACGGTTTTATTTCCACGCCTTACCGCTAAGATACGAAGGTATCTCACGCCTTTCCTTCGTAAGAAAGTTGAAACCAAGCTCAAGCTTGAACGCTTTAGTGAAAAAGCAGGACCAACCGGAAACCAAGTGGGGTTTTCACTGCAAGAAATGGCAACCATGGGCGAACGATTCCTACGCGACATAGGGCTGACCAGAAGTTTCTGCAGGCTTGTTTTTATTTTCGGGCATGGCTCAACTAGCATTAATAATCCACACCAGTCTGCGTACGATTGTGGAGCTTGTGGCGGTTCGCCAGGCGGTGCAAATGCTAGGGCACTTGCGCAAATCCTCAACGATAAAAGAGTGCGGTCAATCCTGCAAAATAATGGTATCGATATCCCCGATGATACTTATTTCGTGGGTGGGCTAAGCAACACCAGTATAAATCATGTTAGTTTTTTCGACAAAGATCTGATGCCTAGCATTCACCACCACGATTTTGAAAAAGCAAAGATTTCTCTGCGCGAAGCTTGTATGAGAAATGCCCATGAACGATGCAGGAGGTTTCAATCTGCACCGCTTGACATTTCTTTGGAAGAAGCCCAACGCCATGTTGAGGGCCGTGCTGAAGATCTGGCACAACCTAGGCCTGAGCTTGGCCATGCGACTAATGCCATTTGTATTGTGGGTAGACGAGAACGTACCCGGGGAATATATCTTGATCGAAGGGCTTTTCTGGTTTCATACGATCCTACGCAAGACAATCCAAACCACGATATTCTCAATCGTATTCTTAATGCCGCTATGCCTGTCTGTTCGGGCATCAATCTCGAATTCTTTTTTTCGCAGGTCGACCCGACAGGTTGGGGTTGTGGCACCAAGTTGCCCCATAACCCTACTTCTTATCTTGGTGTGATGGATGGCGCAGCAAGCGATTTAAGAACTGGGCTTCCTTGGCAGGTGGTCGAAATTCATGAAGCAGTAAGGCTTCTTTTCATTATTGAATCCACGCCAGAGATCATGCGAAAAATATTAGAGCGATGCCCGCCCCTTGCAAATCTCTGCTACAACCACTGGATCAATCTGGTGGTGCTTGACCCCGAATCATCTCAGGCGAGTATTCTTACAGGGAAAGAATTCGTTCCCTACGAATTCTCGGGAACGCCTGCCCCTAAAGTTAAATCTTCCATCGATTGGTATCGGGGTAAGAGAAACCATCTGGGCTACCCGCATATTTCAAATGGGATTAATGCCGGGGTGAATGTATGAATGGCTTAGAATCAGCTTTGGACTTTTTCGCTGCCATGTCGATTTTCTCGCCTTTGGCACTTGCGTTATTCATGCTTCTTGCATTTGTATTTCAAATCAAGTTGCCCGAAAAAATCATCGCACTTGTGGTTGAACTCAGCGTATTTTTTGCACTTGCAGGAATCCTTGGAATTGTTTTCCTGTTTCTCTCAAATGGCGTAAAGAAATGGGGATACGAACCATTCCCCACTTTTCATCTAGAATCTTTCCACTTTGATTTTCAGTTTTACTTCGATTGGCTTTCGTTATCTTTTGCAACACTTGCGTTGCTACTTTGTTTTGTAATCGCTTTTTTCTCGCAACGTTACATGCACCGCGAACCGGGGTATCAACGCTTCTTCGTACTGTATTCCATCTTTGTATCTGGCATTGTTATTGCTTCGCTTTCTGGCACGATCGAGTCACTTTTTGTAGGTTGGGAAATGGTCGGTCTATCTTCCGCCCTTCTAGTGGCATTCTTTCACGAAAGAGTCATGCCTACCCGGAACGGTCTGCATCTCTGGATTGTCTACCGTATATCTGATGCTGCGTTATTCCTTGCAAGTTATCTGCTTCATCATGCATTGGGCCAAGGGTTCTTCCAGGCTATTTTAGAAAAAGGTTCGGAAGGGCTTGCACATGAAGTTTCATCCCCGGTATTGGTAGGGGCAGGGGTTTTAATTTTCCTCGCATCGGCATGTAAATCTGCATTGTTCCCGTTTTCCGGCTGGCTGCCCCGAGCTATGGAAGGCCCAACGCCTACAAGCGCTATCTTTTATGGAGCATTATCAATCCATCTGGGCGCTTTCCTTCTTCTGAGATTAAACCCAATTGTGCAACTTTCTCCAATTTTAGCATGGACAGTTGTCTTTTTTGGCATCTTGACCGCTTTGGTTTCAGGCATCATTGCCAATGCTCAGGCCGATATTAAAAGCATTCTGGCATACGCAACACTCACTCAGGTGGGAATCATTATTGCTGAAATTGGATTCGGACTTGAACTGCTGCCACTCATCCACATTATTGGGCATGCAAGCTTACGAACCTACCAGTTCTTAAGGGCGCCATCTTCGTTTGCTTATTATAAAAGCTTGGAAGAATCATTGGGAAGAACGGATCTAAACAAATACGCCCCCAAAGGCAGGGTTGCGCAAACAGGGCCGCTTTCGCTTGCGATTTATAGTTTCGCGTTGAACCGGGGCGGGATGGATTCCATGCTTGAAAAGTTCATCACCAAACCATTTGTCCAAATGTTTAAACTAGCAGATATTTTTGAAAAGAAATGGGGTTCAATACTTGCAGGCACCGAACCATCAAAGCTTAAAACTCCGGAGGAAAGAGCATGAATTATTTCTTCTTCCTGGAAGCAAGCATACTCATTTGTGTTTTGGGTGCATTATTCTCATCCTTAGCCAAGTCACAGGAAAAAATACGATTCATTACTATCTATTCCTCTTTTTTTTCCGCACTTTGCGCCTTCGCTTCCTACCTAGGGTTTTATTTTGGTTGCCAAGGTTTTATCACCCTTTCGGAATTTAACGTACCCCAACCCGCTCTCGCATCCTTGCTTTATTTCGTAGTGCTCTTATGCACCCCACGCACTAAATTCATAGGCGCAGATAAACCCTTCCCTTCCAATCTACTTCTTCTTTCACAGGCTCTTTCTCTTTTAATCTGCTCATCATCAAGCAACGCAACTCTATTTCTGCTATTGGCTTTGGAACCTCTTATTCCTTTGATCGACCTTATTCGACGAGGTGAACGTATCCGCATTTTCCTCATCCATTGGATCCCAGCATGGTTGATTGCAATAATACTTGGATTTGCAAACAACCTGCCTAATGAAATAACAGGTTGCCTCATCACCATTCTGGTTATCATTCGCATGGGATTATTCCCAGGTCACTCTTGGATTATTTATTTAACCGAAAAATGTAGCTTCTCAATTGCACTCTTGTTCATCATCCCAATGGCCCCCGTGCTTATTCTTCTTAAAAACAATCAACTCCTTCATGACACCCATGCAAGCCTTTACCTTTCTTGGTTTGCAATCGTAAGCATCTTTTATTTCGCAGGTTTAACTCTCGTTCAGCGATCACTTCGCAATTTCTTCACTTACCTATGCCTAGCACTTTGCGCAATGGTCATACTTGCAGTTTGCTCCCACGAAACCATGCAGCTTACCGCAGCCTTTTCTCTTCGCAATTCACTATGGGTTGCACTCATTGGCATGGCGATTGTGGTTCGGGCACTCGAAGCCAGGCATGGTAGATTATCCCTCTTTCAAAACCATGGATTTTATGAATCCACCCGCATGTTGGGAATCGCATTCTTGGTATGCGGTCTTGGGTGTGTTGGGTTTCCTGGCACTTCCGCTTTCATCAGTTTTGAAATGTTAGCGGATGAAATCATCCCATCATCGCCTTTTTTCGGTATTGTCATCGTCTTTTCTGAAGCACTCATATCCATAAGCCTACTCATGGTTTACTTTAAGTTGTTTTGTGGCAAGAAAGTGGAATGGTCAGATATTTTCAAGGTTCGATTAAGGGAAATGATCGCACTTTGGATTATCATTTTTCTGATTTTCGGTTTCAGATTCCTGCCTCTTACAGATATCGCAACCACTCATCATAACCTTGAAAAATCAGGGCCACAGCAGCCCCACTAGAATCACCCTTTGCTTTTATTAGACATCTTCACTTATAATATTCGTAGTTGTTAATTAAATGCTTATTCGAGGTTTTCCATGAAGCGACTTTTGGGTTTTCTTTATCATTGCATTTTTATGTTCATTCATATGTTTGTCAGTTACCCCACTTATGCTTTTGAAAACCAAACTCAAACATTGGAAGCTGCAAACCTTCGCATCGCAATCGATGAAGCCAACAAAATTAAAGACCCAAAGCAAAGGCTCGATTTACTTAAAGCAGCATCTGACAAAACCCTCGCATCTTGCAAAGAAAACTTCATGGTGAGGGATATTCTTTCGAAAGCTGCGCAAGCATCCTCCAAATTGCAAGATGTTACAAAACAGGCTGACACCCTTCGTGCAGCACTCCTTGAAACACTCGTGATTCTTACTTTCAAACCCAAAGTTGAAGCCCCCGTGCCCGCTGGATTTCCTGCACCTACTCCAGTTGGTGTTGTTGAAATCAAGAAGCTACCAGTTTACAGAATGGCAAAAGTCGCTAACTCCGGTCTGGGTGGAAACAACTTCTTCACCCTCTTTAATCACATCAAGAAAAACAAAATTGAGATGACTGCGCCTGTTGAAATGACGATGGCTGAGAAAAATGGAAAGTATACCGAGTCATCGATGGCTTTTCTTTATCAGGAAACAACTTTGGGAAAAGTTGGGCCACAGGGTAATATCGCTGTCCTTGATACCAAAGAATGCATGGTTGCTAGTATCGGAATGCGTGGTTCACCAAGTTCTGAAAACATTGAATCTGCAAGACGATGGCTAATCGAAAAAATAAAGAATACCCCAGAAGCTTATGAAATAGCAGGGGAATTAAAGGTAATGGGGTACAACAGCCCTTTCATGCCCGAAAAACTTCGCTACTACGAAGTTCAATTACCATTAAAACTTCCCACGAAGTAAGTGCACCAAAACCCCTACAGATTCTTACTGCTGTGGGGGGTTCGCTTCTTTAATCATCGCTCCACTTTGCTCACTCAGAATCAAGATTGAAAACTTCTCGATTGGTGATTTCTTGGGTGTACTAACAGTTGCGTAATCAAACCTGCCACGCACATCGGTGTAACCATCCTTATGGAATTTCACACCTTGAGCAGTCTTGGAATAAACTTTCACATAAACTTTCGCAAGTGGTTTGGAAGTAACGCTGTCCACCACTTTTACTTGGCCATAGGTTTCGATTACTTGAACAGACATAGCGTTTGCGTAATAAGGAAGTGCGATGGTTTTCGCACCTGCAGAAATTTCAACTAGAACATTCTTGCTTGCAAATTCTTTAGGGAGATCAAACGAAGCTTTGGCCTGACCTTTGATCAATTCCAAAGTTTGGGAAGCATTTGGCTTGATGAATGCAAACTGATTCCCTGATTGTGCCACAAAAGGATTTCTGCTGAACAAAAGCTCTACATCCATGAGGTAGTAGTTCACTTTTACTGAAGCGAGATTCTGATAGTTAACATTAATTTTCTTCGCATCAATGTTGAAATCGAAGCTGGATTCACTCGCAGCTAATTGGGCCTGTTTTTGTTCTTTGCTTTCAGGATCAACAACCTTGGCATCTTTGCCTTCTGCTTCATCAAGCTGATTGATAATAGTGCCGAAGGTATTTTTCCAACGGTCCACGGGATGGTTGGCGTACTTCAGTGCTACAGTTCGGGCCCTTGGGTATTCCTGGGTGTAAAAATCGAGGTAGGCCCTGCAGTAATCGTATTGCATTGCGGTCGCAATTTTCGCGGGATCAACTTGGCTGAAATAAGCCAAAGCCTCTTCAACTCTGTCTTGCAGCAACAGGTAATAAGTTGCAGCCAACAAATCTGCATCGTTAAGCTTGGTGCGATAAGAAAGTGTTTTAAGAAAGCGCTGGTATTGCTCCAACAACCTATCATTTACGATCTGCCTAGCTTGGCCTAGGGAATGAGCACGGGCGTTTACCAACGGTTTGTATTCAAGATGTTCATACTGGCCTGAAGCGACAGGGTTGTAGGAAAGTATCTTGCAATCGATGGGGCCAGCGCATTCTGCGATGATTTTACCGGAATTTAAAAGATACTGCTTTATCGCATTCACATCGTCATGTAATACACCATAGGCCCAAAGTTCATGATTGAACAAATGCCTATCTTGCAAAAGCTTGATGATGCTTGAGAAAAAGGTTTTATCTTTCATCCTAAAAGCGATCTTCAAAAGATTAAGCGAGCGGACATTTTCACGTTCAAGAAAATCAAGCACTTCTTGATTCGTGCCCTGCTGGGAAACATAATCCCAAGAAGAGATATCAAGTTTGCTGGGTTTAGCAAAAACGTTAAATTCAAAGGGCTTGGAAGATGCGACATACTTTTCATTCTTGGCAACATGAACAGGAAAGTGCTTGAACTTCCCGGGCATCGGAAAATAAAAGAAGTAATCAATCGTCTGGGTGCGATATGGTTCCAAATTCACTAGTATCGAATTGGTGAACTGACCATTGTTTAATGCAATCGATCCAACGGGCAACTGCAGTAACACGGTGAGTTTCTGCCTAGAGGAAGTGGGATTCGTTACCACCACTTGGCATCCATAAACGGTGTGAACCACAAATTCGCCCGAGATGAACTTGTCAAGCTTTTCGCCATTTTCTTCGCGGAAACGATCCCCTTGCTTGTAAAAGTTCTGGCTTACAAGAATGTTGATCTGATCTTTAAGAGGTTCTGCAGGTCGAACTTCTTCGTGGAATACGATAGTCGGGACTGCTGGTTTGAATTCCATGCTACCCGCTGCAAATTTGACTTCGGCTTTCTTTGATTCAAAAGGAAGATCAAGTACGGAAAGCGCAAACATCATTTCTGTGAAATTGCGGGATGCCTCGGGGAAGTGTTTACTCAGGAATGGTTTCGCTGCATCAACGGAAGCGTAATCCTTCCAGAAAGAAGTAACACCCACTAGGCTAGAAACTTGAGATTGAATAGGAAGGTGATAGTAATTATTTTCAGCCCACTCCATAGTGGGATCGATTTTCAGATAAAGCTGCTTTAAATTCGAAGCAAGGGCACGATTACGATAAAGGGAACTTTCGTCCTTAGCTTTTGCAAGCTTATCCATCATCATATCTTTGTCTGCACCTTCGCCATCCCTCTCCCTTAATGATTCGTTTTCCTTGGTTGCGGCGCTTCTTCCATCCTTGCCTCGCAGGTCTTGAAGCGATTGTTTCTTGGCTGCTGCATCCATGGGAGCAGCGGCTGCGGAAGGTGTTGCTTTCGTGCCGTTGGAACCACCAATGCCACCTAGCATACCACCGCCTCCAGTAAAACCAGGGGCAGGGGCGCCGGCACCTTTAAAGTCGCCGCCTTTGGCTTCTCCCTGCTCTGCTCGTTTTAGCTCTCGCCTTGCATCTTGCTTTTCTTTCTGTGCGAGTACTCCAAATTGATCACGGCCCGACATATCATCCACCTTAATGGAAGTGTCAAAAAGCATTACCAATTGCTCGAGGTTTGGCGGAATTAGTTTCAGCATATCATCAAGATGGCGCTGTGTTTTTGTACCCTGCTCCTTGATTCTTTGAGCCAACAAAACTCTTTCGACCACATTAAGTCGATCGTAATGCCAAGGATCAAGGAATGAATCCAAGGGAGATTGCAAAAGCCAATGATCCATGAATGTCTTATCTTTTTTGTTAGCAAGATAAGGTTGAACCACCTCTTTAAAGAATGGTGCATCTTTCTTGTAAATGAAGAAATTCAATTCATGGCTAGAATGTTTGGAATAAAGCTTTCTCTTTTCTTCGATCTTTAGCTTAGGCCAAGTTGTCACAAAAGAGAATTCTTTAAGGTTTTCGTTTTTCGAAAGAGTTGCATATAAGCCATATACTTTGCCCAAGGAGTCATAGGCTTCAAACCTGCTACCTGAAAGGTCTTCAATTTTAAAGTTGGTGTTAGCATTAAGAACCGAAACCTGCTTTTGCTGGGTGAAATGTTTTACAGGGTCGAGTCCCTTGTTAAAGCTAAGGTCAAGAAAACTTGCAGCCTGCTCGGGTAAAGCAACATGGCGTGAAGTCGTGCTTACAGGATCGATTGCAACCACATGAATCATGGCATGTTTACCAAGTTCTTTCCTTGGGATTTTGATCATGCCATCTTTGTCTGGAATAAGATTCAAAAGAACTGCAGAAGAATCAGCCAAGAAATCTAAGTTCGCAAAACCACCTGTTGAACCGCCTGGTTTACCATCCATTAAAGGGGCGGCGTTCGGGGGTGGCATTGCTTTTCCTGCTTCACCAATACTTTTGCGCTGAAATTCTTCACCGCCAACCGCAGCCTGCTCGCCCGTCTGGGTAGAGCGAATCACCCAAGGGTTCAAAAGAAGCATGGGCCTTTCTAGCATGTTGCCTGGGTATTTTTTCTGCCCCTTGCGATCAAGCACATAGCGGTATTCATCTCCAATGTTGCGGCCTGAAAGATAGACCGACTCGGAGTATCCTGGAATGATGCCATCAAGCTCTGCATCGCGGATTTTTCCGAAATCGTTATAAACTGAAAACTCAGGAGTATAGCGGGTTGCATAAATGTGAACCCTTGCAACTGCAGAGGAATCCTTTAAGCGAATTACTAATTCTTTTTCATCGGTGGTAACACTTTTGATTTGAACAGGTTTAAGCAAGGGAAGACGCATGTATCTGATGTTGCCTAGTACAAAGCCTGCTTCAACAACTCCCGCAACGATTCTGATGCGAATTTTCTCGCCTGTTCTTTTTACATATAAATCGTAATCGCCAGCTTCTGCACCCTTGATTTCCAACATTCCGTCCCTGATGGAAAGCGCAGCAAACGCATCGGTTCGGATAACGCCACCCACCATTGCAAACAGTGCATAATCGCTACGCAAAACCGTAACACCAGTTCCCATATGAGGAAGGGTAATCGTTTCGCCTAGGCGCGCATGGATGAGTTGCTTGTAGGTATGTTTATCCGAATTAAGCGCCCAGTTATGCGAAGTGCCTTCGGGGCCGGTTGCAGAAATGTATTGCACATCAACAAGGGGGCCCAGATTGATCCTACCTAGATTGTCTGTTTTCAGAGCCAATTGGATTGTATTTTTAAAATCGCGATGCTTGATGACCAAAGAAACTGAACGATCCATCTTGGGTTCGCCAGTGCGCCCTAAAAGTTCTATCACATAATCATTACCAAACTTTGCGAAGTGCAAATCCTCGATCTTTTCAGTTCGTTCAATCTGATTGATAGCCATCGAATGCGAAGCAGAAAGATCCACGGTCTTTGCCTGACTAAGATTCTTAACCTTGGCAGCAAGGGTGATGTTTAAGTTAGACAACCTTGCAGGGACACGAATTTCATGCACGGATTCCCGGTCTTCAAACAATTTAAAGTCAGGGACTTCAACCGTGCTTGCAATTCCAGAAAGATCGGTCGAGGTAATCAGCAAACGAACTTCCTCAAGCATCTTAATAGAAACAGGAACCCCATTTAACTTTAACGAAGGCCGAATCACCACCTGCGCTGCTTTTAATGAGAGCATGGATTCCCTATCAACATGAATCCCCGCCTGCAATTGATACGCTTCGGGAAGATGGTTAATGGTATCGAGGGAAGAAAACCCTTGGCTGGAAATCACGATGGGCCTTTGGCCTGGGGACGCTGTAAAAGGGATAATGATCGAGCCATCCTTATCAGCTTTGTATTCCTGACCACCGAGCCAAACGGTTGCATCCTTGACACCTTTTTTAGCTTCATCAATAATGTTAATAATTTGGCCATCAGGCCCAGCAGTGCTAAGTGCACGAAGCTTACCCTTGTGAATAAGCGCTCTGCTGCTTTTTCCCGAACCAATGAAATCAACGACATACACACCGTTTTTATTCATCTCGTTAAATTCAAAACGCTTAGCAATCCTGCGAAACGGGCCATCGTTGAAGGTGTAAGTCTTTTCCGAATTTGCAACCAAGCCATCCAAATTGATGTTGGTCTCTATTTCACTGAACTGGGTTTTGTAAAAATTGAAGGTGTTGATTTCAAAAACCTTCACCAAAAGAGAAGGTACATTCTTAATATTCAACTCCAACACCACAGGGTCTGCAGAAGCAAATTGCGTTTTGTTGGCATAGCCAAAATCAATATCGATGCGTTCGCGTAACTCTTTGAATTTTTCAGGAGGCAGTTGGTTGGCCCACGTTTCTACATCGCCCAAGCTGTTTTCAATTTTCGTTTCAGCAAACAAATGCCTTAGGTAAACATCATTGATATAGGGCTCAAATTCCTTCGGGGAATTCACTTCCAAGAAAAAATGTTTCAGAAAGCTTCGTACCAAAGGCTCATCAAATCCCACTTGGGGAAGAAGTGTAACACTGGAAAAATCGAGGCCTAGTGTTGCGGGGAATTTTCGAGAGTCCTCTTTTTCAATCAACTTTAAAGCCATGTAAGGCTGTTGGCGCGGAAGATTTAAATAGGTCATGAATCGTTCTTGGTTATAGATCCCCTGCGCACGATCATGCGCAAGGCGATGATAAAGCACATGTGCCTTCAAAGAATTATGCACCGGTGCAAGTGTTGCAACAAACTGCCAAAGGCGAGCAAAATACTTTTCTGCTTCCTTGGAATCTTTGCGCCAATCCGAATCTGCATTAGGCTGCAATCGCATGATCCAAGCATTCACAAACGCAGATTGATTCAAAAGTGCTGGGCGTATTTTCTGCAACTCTGATAGTTGATCCATCGTCAGCATCTGATGAATAGGGTAAGCGCCAAATGGAACTGGATTAGGGTTCTTGAAATCTTGTTCGATAAGGGCGGGCAGGTTGGCGACATCGGGTCTTCTAAGTCGTTGCAGATAATTGCGCAACTTTTGCGCATCCAGCTTTGAGGCATCCAGCCAGTCCAATGCGCCATCTTCAAAGTTTTCAAGGTTCTGCCAACGGGCCAGCGATTCTGCCAAGAGTGTTTCGCGCGATATTCGTTTTTGATCCAAAGAGGTGGGCAGATTTGGAATTGCGCCCACGGTTTCTTTTTGATGATTGAAATTCAATCCAAGATGATTGCGAAGGTAGTCCAGGCTTTTGCGGGCATCGGCATCATACGAAAGCAGTGCCTTGCGGGTTTGAATTTCATTCAGCCTAGGCGTTTGGCCAAAGCGTTCGAGCCAAGGCTTGATCAATGGTTCGATTTTTTCGAACTGGCTCGTATTTAAATAATGAAGTGCATGGTAGTAGTAATAATCCTCGGTGCCCGGGATCAACTTTTTCAAGGCTTCGGTTCTATCTTTGGAGAAGCTGAAGTCTTCGATGAAGCCGATTTCTCCTGCTTGGGAAAAAACTTGGATCAATACAAATGCAGCCAGGGAAATAGTACATCGCATAAAAAGCTCCGGTCATAGGGTAACGCTTATACCCATACAGACGATTCATCTTGCCAAAAAAACCATTTTAATGAAGATTTTTTCAAAAACAGATGGGAAAGAGCCAAAAAATGCAGATATTTTCTAACCGTAGACGACAAATCCAACTAATCCGTTACTTCGTAAGAACTATGTCGAAGATGTTGACACCCTTTTTGACTTCAAATTCTAATCCGGAGGTATCGGGGTCAGAATATTTGGTAGGAACGGGAACAAATTTGAGCTTATTAACTTGGGATTCCGCTGCTTTGCCATCGGGGCCTTTGTAGGCACTTGCCATACCTCTACTGATTACCTCGCCTCTCATTGCTTCGGTATCAACACCAATCTTTACCAAGCCAAGAGGAACGCTAGGCACTTTATATTTTCCCTCTTCACGAACCACCGAATCAGAAGTCGCAGATTGACTACGAACAATAATTAATGCCAATGGGATTGGATTCCCATTCAAAGTGATGGATCCTTCAAGCGTGGCGCCTGTATCCGGGATTTCATGCGCCACCTGACCACAACCAGTCGCCATTACAACACAAAATAAAAGAAGCAAGCGCATCATAATCAAGGCCTACAAAAAGAGAGTTAAATCGAGAAAACGCTTACAAACCGTTGACTTCGCCCCCGGTCGGAGTCACCGCAGCGCTCCAAGAAGGAACCGAAATCGATGTGGTAATAGATCTTACCGCTCCATCCATCATCAAGCTTTGAACTACGCCAGAGCTTAAAGGATAGATATTGTGATGTCGCTGTTGGCTAGGAATAAGCAATCGGGAAGGAGGATGAAAATACTCGTTAGGATCAGTTGTGCCAAACCTGCAATTAGTTCTTCCATACTGACCATAAACATCATCCGCAGCGGAATTGGGATCATTGCAGGTGGTGCCAAAAAACGGTACCAAGGCGTCCGAGATATCCGTGGTACACCATACCTGTGCACCATCATTCGTACCTACTGTTCCTGAAAGAGCATAATTGGCCCAAGAAAGTTTCCCCGCACCCGTAACCATTGGTTTTTCAATAACTCCAAGAGTATTTGAGGTGCCATCTGTAATGCCCGTAATGTTTTGCTGCCCACCACCCACATTCGACCATGCAACTTGCCAGCCAAACCATTGCCCTTGGTAGTCCTTACCAAATACTCTTACATTGGGTGCATAACTGGTAAGCGATTGCTTGTATGGAATACCTGCGGGGTGCACTGTGTGTATCCAAGACCAATCAATTTCCTTATAAGGACTGTTATCTGTGGGCGATTGCAACACCTTCAAGGGAGTCGACCCAACCATCTTGGTGTTATCATCTGTTCGCGCAGCCATGATATTAAAACGAGGTATGGATTTATGAAGTGCTTGCTGTTCAAGGTAAGGCAGAAGAGCATAAAAGAAAGTGGTTTTATCGCCCCCGGCAGTGGCCACGTTATAAGGGAGATAAGGCCCGGTATAAACCACAGCCCCGCCCGGGCCATTTAGCGATGGAAATGAAGCCCATTGATTTACTGAAACCGGCGGAAAAACCTTCATCGCATCGTGTGCACTATGCATCGCAAGCCCAATCTGTTTCAGATTATTCTGGCTTTGCAATTTGGCCGCAGCTTCCCTTACTTTTTGCACCGCAGGCAAAAGCAATCCTATCAAAATGGCGATAATAGCTATCACCACCAATAATTCAATTAAGGTAAATCCAAGTTTTGCTGATTTTTTCATGGCAAACACTCTTAATTAAGACTGAGCAATATTCTAGAACCTATACAATTATAGGCTGTAAGCACTAACTAACAACGAAATTGCCCATATTAATTTTAAGGTTTTCAATCGAGTTGATCAGTTTTATTCACTTTATAACAATTGCGAAATGATCTCACCCTCGGTCAATGAAACCGGCCGATTAAATTTATCAATGATCTGATGATGCGGATCGATCCCCAAGCTATGGTAAACCGTGGCTGCAAGATCCGCAGGCTTCGTTGGATTAAGCGATGGATAGGCTGCATAGCGATCGCTGCTGCCATGAACTATGCCACCCTTAATGCCCCCACCCGCAAGCACCGAGGTAAAGCAGTTGGCCCAATGATCCCTGCCATCTTTCCCCGCACCTGCACCGCCTACAACCGATTGCCCAACCCTGGGGGTACGCCCCATTTCACCCGTCCACAATATCAAGGTATCATCCAACATTCCACGCTGTTCAAGATCATCAAGTAATGCAGAAAATGCAATGTCGGTCACGGGGCATAGGCGTTCCTTAAGATCGATGAAGTTGCGCTGATGGGTATCCCAATAAACGCTAACATTAGTAATACCATCGTTGGGCCAGAATACAGTTACCAAGGGGACGCCCGCCTCGATCAATCTGCGCGCCTGCAGCACACTCTGCCCATGCAGGTTCATGCCATACCGTTCTCTTAGAGCCAAAGGTTCTTTGGAAAGATCAAACGCCTGCTTCGC
>CAMDHK010000099.1 GCA_945897965.1 Candidatus Kuenenia stuttgartensis
GACTCTAACTTGAATGAATTGCTCATAATTGCTAGTTTGACATCTTAACCTGTTGCTAAATTGTTATGCAACATTCATTATGTTTTCTTGGTATGGGGGTATTATTCATGGCTCGCCGCCTTCCCAATCGTAAAGATTTACGCGCTGCTAATGATGCCGCTGAAAATCGCAAAAAAGCTAAAGCTAAAGAAGAAGAAGAACTCCTCGAAGACGAGGAAGATGATGACGACGATGATGACGATGACGATGATGATGATGACGACGAAGGGGATGACGAAGGCGATGGTGATGAAGGCGATGATGAGTCTGCCGATGACGACTTCCCCGAATCGGAAGATGATGACGATGGCGATGATGAGGATCGCCCTAAGAAGAAGAAAAAGAAGGCATTAAAGAAGCCTAAAAAGGAAGCTAAAGAAAAGAAACCACGCAAGACTCGTGCATCTAAAGTGGTTCGCATGAAGCTTGTATGGGGCGTATTCAGCAACTCCAATCAGAGGGTGGCAGTATTTGATTACCCGAAGAAGGACGATGCAAACGAACACGCAGAAAAGTTGACTGCAGATAAGAAGACAGGCGGGCCTTACTTTGTTCAGCCTGTAAAAGAATTGATCGAGTGATCTTTTGATTCATAGTGTTACAAAAGAAAAAGCCCGGCTTCATGCCGGGCTTTTTCTTTAACTTAACTCTCAATTCAAACTTACGTCAGATTTACATCTTTAGATTGCATCAATTGCTCGATGGCTTTGATCTTGTATTCTACCCCAATTACATTTGGAAGATCAAAGGTGTGGTTTTGCGCACCTGATGTTTTGATGATGAGGTCTCCTGTCCCGATATTTAAGAACCAAAGCCCCAGAATACCATGCCTGAATATATCACTACGTTGCTTTTCGAAAGTAAGGCCGGTAGCATCGTAAACTTTTTCGCCATCTCCAATTTCGGTTCTCACTCGCAATTGCCCAGGGCTGAAAGTCACATAAATCTGGCGATCGAAAAACATAAACGCAATTAGCCAGATAATAAGCAAACCAGTGGATGTGAATAGGTATCCGCCCAGATTGATGCGAATATCAAGGAGAGAGAACGCACTGGTGATTTTTTCCCAGTAACCTGCCAGCATTAGGATGGTGACTCCCATGACAATCACAACAATGACCAGAATAGACCACATTCCGCGCAGCGATACACTGGTGATGAAAATAGTAAGTAAAAGCGTTAGGCAGAAGATTACGCCATAGTTTTTGCTTTGTGCCACATATAGAGTGGGTTGGATCAACGATCCTTTTTTATCTTTTAGAAGGCTTTCACCATCTGGAACAATGACCACATTTCGCTCTATACCATCTTTGAATTCGACGGATTTTGCTTCTGCATGAATGGGGACAACCATCAAGAGGTGGTGATCCCAAAGGGTAAGTGCTGCGAGAATGTAACCTACAAACCAAACAGGCCACCAATAGAACAGCATCGAATGGCTGTACACTGTGATATCTCTTGGCTTCGAAGGCAAAGTGCTGGGGGATGCTGAAGCAGTGGACATGGGGCTTTTCTCCAAACTTACCTATGGTTGCAAAAATCAAATATGATGTCACCCTAAAGCCCAGAGGTTGCCTTGTCAAGAATGCAAAAGAAATTATAGCTTATTGGGGTGACATAAAAAAGGATCTACTTTATTGATAAAGTAGATCCTTTGGTTTTTGAGTATCTAATCTTCAACCATCAACCTGTTACTTCGCTTTTTCAGGAATGTAATTAAGCGTGTAATAAGCTTCGGGGTGAAGCAAAGGCAACCCATCTTTTGATCGAACCCCCGCCACGGTGAGATCGTGGATATGTCCTGCAATAGGCTTATCAATCACGATTCGGACACTCTTGTTATCGGGTGCGACCACCGCGGAAGTGATTTTCGGATAAGTAAAATCAACCTCAGGGCTGCCATAAGAAGATTGGTAAATATAGCAGTAGGTGCTCATTTTATAAGAAGCAACATCAGCAGCGGTTTTAGGATCGACAGGATGGGTGAAGGTGAGTTCAAAACCATCGTTTTTAGCACGCATTTCATGGATTTCGAAAGGTACTTTCCCGGTCCAATCCAAACGCTCGAGTGCGAAAGGCTTGTTGCCATGCGAACCCCAGCCGCGATTGGTGCCACCTACAAAGAGGTGTCCGTTTTTTGATGCCATTACTGGAACATTACCAGAGCCAAAGCCCTTTCTGAAAGGGAAGCATGCGCCTTGGTATCTGCCATGAACTTTCTCGAGATGAACGCGCATGACGGTGCTATTGGTTTGGTCCGCAACGAAGAGTTGGTTTTGGAAAGGGCCAAACTTGCCTTCGGATTTGTCGAAGTCGATACCGGAAGCGGATTGCCCCATTTTCTTATAGGGGAAGTAAATAGCAGGAGGCATCAGTTGGGGAATGCGCTCTGCTTCAATCATCATGCGTGAGCCGCTTTTGGGCGTTTCAGGCTTGGGCCCTGCGAGTTTTGCTTCTTTAAGGTCAAACCATTTGTTGCCATCAGGGTGCCCTTGGAAAGAGCCAGGTAAAAGATGCTTAAGGCTGCTGGTACCATTCCATGGACCTTGGTTGTCGGTGTAGAAGCAATCCCCTGCTGCATTAAAACCAATGCTTCCAGGCGAGCGGATACCGCTGCATGTTGGGGTGAAAGTTCCATCTGCATTAACACGAACGCACCAACCACGATATTTGCTACTGCTGTTAAATGAACCTGTTAAGCAAAGAACGATCCAGACATTGCCATCTTTGTCGAACTTGGAGCCGAAGGCGTATTCATGGTAATCGCCATTGATTTCCCAAGCATCGGAAACGGTTTGAAAGATGTCCGCTTTGCCATCGCCGTTGGAATCTTTTAGCTTGGTCAATTCACCACGCTGGGTGGCATAGATCCAACCATCTTTGGATGCAAGCCCAAGGACTTCGTGAAGGCCATGTGCATAGCGAGTCCATTTTGCATCTTTGGCGAGATCCTTGGCGAAGGGGTTATCGATAGACCAGATTTCCCCTCTGCGGGAACTGACAAAGAGTTTGTTGTCTGCGGTAAGTTCGATTGCGCCTGCTTCAAGTACGACATCTTTGGGGATTTCGAATTTGACTATTTTGTAGTAGTCATCTTCGGTGGGGATAGGATCAGCAGCTTTGGAGAAAGATGCAAGAATTAGGCCTGTAAAAAGGCTGGAAAGTAGCAAAGTATTTTTCATTTTAAGAGTCCTGAAGCTTTTGTTGTTGAAGTAAGTTACCAAGAGTATTCCTGAACAAGTTTGCACACACCGTTTTCGAAAACGATGGGAACAAGTATTTCTTTTTTGCCATTAGATTCTCGCACAAGCGGCTTCTTGGTTCCTACCAAGCGGAACTTGTATTCCCCATCGACCAAGAACCAGCCTTCTTTTTGCTCTTCGATTTTAGTGCCTACAGCAGCTCTTAAGTAAAGCATGGCTGGTGGGGTTTTACTTTCAAGCGTAAACGCTCTTGAGAACCCTCCTTCTTTGTTTTTTGTAGGGGTGGGGAAATCAGTGATCATTACATCGGCATACTTGTATTGGAAAGATGGCCTTCCCAAAGCATCGGTTGTATAGCTGATGAAGGTTCCTGCTTGTTCTTTGGCAGTTATAGCGGGCCAATTTTCTTTCTCGCTTGCCAAAGTTGCAAAGGTAGGCCCTGCCGGGAGGGAAATTACATTATCGCCCAGAGGGGGTTGATAACCAACTCCGCGATCGCGCCAATGCCTAGCTGCATCAATAAATGCTCCCTGCCATATCATTGCGACTCTTAATGAGTTTGCATCAAAAGCCAGATTCACTTTTTCAGGGTATCCCACGCCAATTGCTCGAGCGCCTGCACCTTCAATAAAGTTGCGATAGATGATCGGTTCTTTTTCTGGAACTAGTACGATAGATTCGCGTGAAAGACCTTCGGGTGGAGAAGCCTTGGATCCTTGGCTTAGATAGACATAAATGCCTTCGATTTGTTTTTTAGTGCTGCCTTCAAGAATTTCATCAAAGAAGGTTTTGCCCATGGGCCAAGGTGCAGGCATTCTAGTCCCGGGCCTGAAAGGTTGAGGGTCTAGCATATAGCGTTGAAACCAATCACGCTTTAATCGTTGGGGCATACTTGTGAGATCAAGGGCTTGAATACCTTCAGCCTTTTGGTTGTTGAATGTATGGCATTTGATGCAACCCAAGGCTTTGGAGCCAACTAAAAGTCGGCCCGAAGTTTTGACTTTAGAGGGAGTATCAGCAAACTGAATGGCTTCAACCGGTTCAATGGTATCAACTTCACCCAAGTGTTTGATTAGATGATTAACATTACCACTGCCATACTTGGGCATTCTTGCAAGCATGTAAGGCCTTACTTTAGTTCCTTGTTCAAGAACTTGTTTAAGCCAGTCGGTATTAAGCTTGGCGCCAACGCCTGTAAGAGCAGGGGGAAGTCGGCCTTCATCGCCCATTTCGGGCTGCGTGCTAACAAAGGAAGCATTACGAGAATCTTCTGGGCCCCCGATTTTGTCACGCTGGTGACAAGCGTAGCAATTCAAAGAGAGAAAGGTTTGATTGATTAAGGCTTTGCTATCTGGGGAAGGGGGCATGCTGGCCAAGGCTTTGAGAGCCAAAGCGATAGCAGTTTTTTGTTTTGCATCAAGGGCGAAGTCAGGTGACTTGCCTTGTGGATTTTCGGAAAGGCAACCGGTTTCTGGGCGTAACTTTAATAATTCTGGACCTTTAATCAATGCGGGGATTCGCTTGTTATTTTCATTCAAGCCGTGGCAATTCGCACACCCAACAGAAGCAAAGAGGGCTTTTCCTTTAGTTGCCAGTGCTGCATCCAATTTGAAAACTTCTGGCTGGCCCGGGGCAGGGGCAACATTTACAACCGTATTCGTTCCTTCAGCGGTTTTTTCATCGAGCGCGCAAATCCCTGATAAAGGCTGTCTAGGTAGATTATTGCTTTCAATTTCAACGGTTAAGGAGTACTCGCCTCCCCCATCAAAAATACCCACTTCAACTTTGTGTTCACCTTTGAATAGTTCAACTGTTTTGCTGATTACGGTGTGCGGATGAATTCCATCGTTATCAATGATGAGCTTGCCATCGATCCAGATTTTTGAACCATCATCACTTCCCAGATGAAGGGTGTACTTGCCTGCGCTTTGTAATTTGAACCAGCCTTCAAAGCGGAGTGCGTTGTTGTTGGCTTTTTGCGCAACTTCAACATCGAAATCGGATGCGATACCTTTTGCGTTTGCTTTAAGCTTGGTGAAATCAGGAAGCTTAGTCCAAGAGCCTTCAAAGTATTCGAACTTCAAAACACCTGCAGATTTGGGTGAGGTTTTTGCGCTTTGAAGCAAATAACACGCAACTGCATGAGCCTCTTTTTTATCTTTAAGCACCGCGGGCATTCTTCCTGAAGGGCGAACTTGATGCGGGTTTTCTAGAAAGTTGGTAAGCGAGCCAACGGTGTATTTGTTTTCAAGCGCACCCAAAGGAACTGAATTATTAACATTGAGGATTTCTTTCGCAGCTTGATCTCTTCCAGCATGGCAGGATACGCAGCCCGATTGCGCAAAAAGGGTTTTTCCCAACGCAACTTGTTTGGGGTCGAATATTAGTTTTTCGGTAGCCCCGGATTGTTGGGCCAGATAGTGAGCCAACGCTTTAGCAGTGGCTTGTTTTTCTTGCTCGGTATTTCCCACGGATACTTGGGGCATGGTTGAACCAGGTTTTATCTCATGCGTTTTCGCAATAAAGCTTTCAAAATATTCTGGCCTGATTCTTCCCGCAACCTTATCAAGCAAGGGCGCTTGCTTTGCTTGGATTAATCCTTTTGTTGTCGTGGTTGGGGCATGGCAACTGGTGCAATTTAATTCGCCCAGTAACAGCAAGCCCAATTGAGCTTGTTCTATTTCTTTGCCTTGAGAGAACCGTTCGAAGCCGGCAACAATCGGCCTTTTGGAAGCATCTGCTGCCAATATTTGGGCTGGATTGACCGCAGTTATGAAAAAGCAAAGAGCAAACATAGAGATGGTTTTTCGCATGGTTTTATAATTTCTAGGAGGGCATTAATAATCAGGGGCTAAAATAAAAAGCATGACCATCATACTTTTTAAAATATAGCCTTCAATGATTGAATCATTTGAAGAAGTTTATCTTAAAAGAGATGGTTATTTAATGCAAAGAGTTTTGCGAGAAAATGGAAAGATTAATCCGGGAAACCAGAATCGCCATAGGGTCGGGAATGGCTGGGTGCAAGCACATGATCTTGAAGATGTCTGCCTGCGAGGATTTTATGGTCTTCATTCAAAAAAATATCGTCGCCAATGCTGTTTTGTTTTCGAGCAGGCAACC
This sequence comes from Candidatus Kuenenia stuttgartensis, assembly GCA_945897965.1. Classification (GTDB taxonomy): domain Bacteria; phylum Planctomycetota; class Planctomycetia; order Gemmatales; family Gemmataceae; genus UBA969. The sequence continues at coordinate 6,366 of CAMDHK010000099.1, forward strand.
AGCGAACATGGCCGCCTACAAAGAGGACGTTATTTCCCGAGCCGCCATGATTCATTGCCATGTTAGAAGTGGACGGATTTATTTTATCTGCCAAAATCGGAGAATCACCCGCGGATTTATTGGTAAGGCCGGTGAGAGACCCTTCGTTATTGTAGCCAAGGGAATAAGCATAATCCCCACCAGCGTCTTTAGTAAGGCGTTGATAACCTTGGTTGGATTTGTTTTGATACATTGATGCAAGTTGATCAAGATTGGTTTCGGTGGGATGTTTGCGTTGGTTGGTGGGACACGAAACAGAATGGTAATCACCCAGCAAGCCATGTTGCCTCAGAGTAGGGATGTAAACGCCTGCAAAACTGCGCGGCCCATTAGGCTCAACGAAGGGGAATTTTCCATCAGGTTGCAAAGAAGCATAGTGCTGGAAGGATTTGTGAAATTCGCGCATATTGTTGGCGCAGGCTAGTTTCTCTGCTTGCGTACGGGCTTGATGAAGCCATGGTGCAAGAACCCCACTGATAATGATCAAAAGTCCTGCAGCTACCAGAAGATCAAACCTTCTAATGGAGCTTTTGTAATTTCCACCATGATGGATGGGCTGTTTTTTTTGATTGAAACGCATGGTCTGGGTTTTCACACCCTGGACTCGCAAGATGGTTTTCTTTGCAAGATTAAAAGATGGCGGATCTAAGGCCCTGTCTTCGTTTAGTAGAGCGAGGTTCTTGCGCATCACTTCCAAATGCGCTTGAGCCTCTGGCTCTGAAAGAAGACGGCGCTTTATCTCCGCCACTTCGGCCGACTCATGAATATTCATTGCATAACGCAAAATCTGGTCCATATTGTCACCGTTTTCGTTCGTCATGAAACCACATCCTGCATTCGTTCCCAAGATTGCTGGAATTTTTCCAGCGCTGCATGTAACCGGGATTTTACTGTACCTAATGGAATCCCAAGAACCTCGCTAATTTCCTGATATTTAAACTCGTGAAAGTATGCCAGTAATAATACTTGGCGCAAATTCTCAGGAAGCATGTCTATAGCTTTGCGAACTTGGACTTTTTTTTCACCCAAGATTGCTAGGTTGTCGGGTTTCTCGTTATGGCCTTCCAAAGCGTCGCGTAGGTTGCCAGCCTTTGCGCTGCTTTCGCCACTGTCCCATTCACTTTCTAAGCTGACCGCCTGACGCCTTTTTCTTTTTCTTGAAGCGTCTATCGCCTGATTCGTTGCTATTGCATACAACCAAGGCTTGAACTTTTTACCTTCTTCAAAGTTTTCAGCTTTTTGATAAATCGTCATGAAGGTATTTTGAAAAGTATCTTCTGCAAGCTCTCGGCTGCGCAGATACCTGTTCAGGTAACCAAAAAGCTCTCCTTCGTAACGATGAACCAGAGCATCAAAAGCGGAGGCGTTTCCGGCACGAAAAAGCTTAAATAGCTCTTCGTCAGATCTTTCTGAAATATTTGATGACTGACTCACACTACCTGTGCTTTCTACGCTGCTGCTGTGCAAAAGGTTCGCTACAATTAGGAAAAATTTTCCAGTTGGTTAGAAAAGGGCCTACTTTCAATCAAATAAGGGCACTAAGCTGGTTTTTGAATTCTCGGAAGCAAGGGTTTTACCTTGCCATTCTCTAGCTCTGCAAGGATTTTAATGCTTGAGTAACTATTTATTTGCTTTAACGCTTCTGCATAATTGATAGACGCCCACGGTGCTGGGAAGTTAAAGCTGGTGTACAATTTTTCAGCAAGCTTTGGTAAAAAGGGTTTAAGCAGCACTGCGGCAATTCTAACCGCTTCGATTAATTGTACTAATACTAGCTTGGTCTTTTCTTTGTCTGTTTTTACAAGTGTCCAAGGCGCTGTTTTTTCTGCATATTGGTTCGCAGGATCTAAAATCAAAGACCAGATCTTTTGTAGTGCCTGGCTGTAATGGCAAGTTTCAACCAAACTCTGAACTTGGTCTACAATTGATTTTAAGTTTTCTTCAACAAACAAGGGTGGCTCATCAGAAGCACTTATGTTGGTAAGTTCGCCCTCGTAATTCTTGCCTATCAAGCCTACAACTCTGCTATAAAGATTGCCCAAATTATTTGCAAGATCCGAATTGTATATGTCCACAAATCGTTGCAGGCTGAATTCCCCATCTGCGGGGAAAGGGCATTCCCTAAGAAAATAATAGCGGAAAGCTTCTGCGCTGAACTTGGTGATGATATCCATCGGTTCAACCACATTGCCAAGGGATTTACTTATTTTCTGGACATCTCCTGTTTCTTCATTTTTGACATAAACGAAGCCATGGCCGAAGACTTTTTTAGGAGGTGCAATACCTGCAGCAAAGCACATTGCGGGCCATAAGGCGCAATGAAACCGGGTTATATCTTTGCCAATCACATGCAAGTCTGCGGGCCAATATTGGTTGAATTTTACTTCGTCTTCGCCATAACCAACTGCAGTGATGTAATTAAGTAGGGCATCAAACCAAACATAAATGGTAAATTCTGGATCGAAAGGAAGTGGTATGCCCCATGTTTGGCCAGAGCGTGTGATGTTTACATCTTTAAGCTCAGTTTGCACTAGAGCAAGGACTTCATTGCGTCTGCTTTCAGGTTGGATAAAATCTGGGTTCTGTTCATAGAAGGCAAGAAGTTGGTCGCGGAATTTCGAAAGAGCAAAGAAATAGCAGGGCTCCATGCGTTTGACCGCAGGAGTTTTGTGGCTGGGGCAGATCTTCTTTTCATCGAGTTCTTTTTCGGTTTTGAATGCTTCGCATCCTTCGCAATACCATCCTTCATAGCCACCTTTATAAATGTGCCCGTTATCAAAAACTTTTTGAGTGAAGGCTTTACAGCATTGGTGATGTCGTGGTTCGCTGGTTTGAATGAAATCATCAAAACTTATATCCAAGGCACGCCAAACTTCTTTGAATTGGTTTGCCATTTCGTCGCAATATGCATTGGGATCCAGATTAAGTTCGGCAGCTCTGCGAGCGACTTTGATGGTGTTTTCGTCATTACCCATGAGAAAGAAAACATTTTTGCCCTGCATCCGCTGGAAGCGAGCCTGGACATCGGCACCAATTTTTTCGAAGGCTGTGCCAATGTGGGGCCTGCTGTTGGGGTAATCGATTGCGGTGGTGATAAAGAAGTTCTTACCCGAAGACATAAAGAGCCCTTGTAACAGAAAAATAGGGAAAATCTTAAAAAGGTGATTCTAGCAGAAATTATGGTTAAAAAAACAGAAACTCAGAAAGGGGAAAAGTTAGGGATCAAGAAAAACAGAAAAATGGTTGACAGTTGGACAATAGAGTACTAAATTAGTTTTAGGTTGATTTTGAGACTCAGTATCAATAAGAATCTCTCTGAGGAGTTTGCTCATGCGCAAAAACTTTCTTAAAAAAGCTTTTACCCTTATCGAACTTCTTGTCGTTATCGCAATCATTGCCATTCTTATTGGCTTGTTACTCCCTGCGGTTCAAAAAGTTCGTGAAGCTGCTGCAAGGCTTTCGTGTTCCAATAATTTAAAGCAGATTGGCTTGGCCCTGCATAATCACGAATCAACTTTCCAATTTTTCCCTACGGCTGGTTCCTACCCGATTGTTACCGCTCCCAATATTCGGGCTTCTAAATCCTGGTCTGTTCATTCAAGGCTTCTTCCTTTTATTGAACAAGAAAACCTTCAAAGGCTTATTGATTTTACCCGCACATACGATGTTCAACCCAATGTAACCCAGCAAAAAATCCCGATGTTTATTTGCCCTAGTGAACCCAAAGCTATTCCTAGGCCAGATGGAGCTTTAACTCATTTTCCATTAAATTATGGCGCAAATATGGGCTCTTGGAAAATTTTTGATCCTTCTACTACCCAAGGTGTTGGGGGTGACGGGGCTTTTATTGTTGGTCGTAATGTTCGTATTAATGAAATCATGGATGGTACCAGCCAGACCATTGCTTTTTCTGAAGTAAAAGCTTACACGCCTTACCTTCGCGATGGCGGAAATCCCTCTGCTGCTGCTACTGCTATGCCTACAACGCCTTCCCAAGTAGTTAATTATGGGGGCTCTTTTAAATCTGATTCAGGCCATACCGAATGGGTTGATGCCAGAGTTCATCAATCAGGGTTTACTTCAAACTTTTCTCCCAATACTAAATTTGCTTACACCAATAGCGGAACAGAATATGACATTGATTTTAATTCCATGCGTGAAGGCCTTAGCCCAACTGCAATTACCTTTGCCAATGTAACTTCCCGCAGTTATCACTCTGGTGTTGTTAATGCAGTTTTCATGGATGGATCGGTGAAATCCATTCCCAATAGTATTGATCCCATAGTATGGCGAGCATTGGGAACCCGGGCTGGTGGAGAAGCAACCCAAGGCGTTCCCTAATACTTTGGAAGCAAAAGATTACTTCTTTTTCGGGAAGGCTTTTCTTCGTTCAGAGAAAAAAGCTTCCACATCTTTGGTGCTGAGTGTGTTGAAAATCTCGTCTTTTTCGAGCCATCCCCGTCTGGCAACCGAAACCCCGTATTCATAATATTCCAAGTCTTCGGTGCTATGGGCATCAGGATTAATCACGAGCTTAACGCCAAGTTCTTTGGCCCGTTTACAATGAATCCAATCTAGATCCAGCCGCATTGGGTGAGCATTGATTTCAATCAGAGTTTTGGTTTTTACTGCTTCCTGAAGCACTGCCTCTTGATTGACTGCGTAGCCATCTCTTCTTAAAACAAGCCTGCCTGTAAGGTGGCCCAGCATGGTAATCGCTGGATGATTCATAGCCTTGATGATTCTTTGGGTCATTTCTTCGCGCGGCATTTGGAAATGGGTATGAACACTTCCCACCACATAATCAAAGAGCGCTAAAACTTCGTCGTCATAATCTAGAGAGCCATCTGCAAGAATATCGCATTCGATTCCTTTGAAAATCCGAAAGCCCTTCATCTTGGAATTAAGCTCATCGATTTCAGCGATTTGTTTTTTTACCCGTTCAGGGCTTAAACCATTGGCAACGGTCAGCGATTGGGAGTGATCACCAAAACCTAGATATTTCAAACCAAGACTTTTGGCTTTGTTGGCCATTTCTTCAAGAGTGTTTGCGCCATCGCTGTAGGTAGTATGATTGTGAAATACTCCTTGGATCTGTTTAGATTCAACTAAGGTTGGAAGCGTTCCTTTTAAGGCAGCATTAATTTCGCCTGTATCTTCTCTAAGTTCTGGCGCAATGTAAGGAAGGTCTAGCGCCTTATAGATATCTTCTTCAGTCTTGCATGCGATATTTTTCTTTTCGCCTGTCAAGCCATACTCGTTTAGCTTTAGTCCGTATTCGATTGCCCGCGACCGCATTGCAACATTGTGTTCTTTGCTGCCTGTGAAATATGCAAGCGCAAAGGGGAATTCCTCATCTTTAACCACCCGCAGGTCGGCTTGCATTTTGATTCTGCTGCCATTAACTAGGGCTTCAACAAAAATGCTCGATTTTGTTTCGCCATGCCCTAGCACTTGAATCACCCCTGGAGCGGTCACAAACTTTTCCATTATGGGTGCTGGGTTTTTAGATGAAACTAGAACATCGATATCCTTGACGGTTTCTTTTCTTCTACGCAAACTGCCACATAACTCAATGCGAATCACTTCTTTCATATCTTTTAAAAGATTGAGTAGAGTGTTTGCGACGGAGCTTGCTTCATCTAGGCGAACTCTTCCTGCAACAGAGCCGAGGAATTCGATGCCTTCGAGTATTTTTTGCTGAGTCTTGGCGCCAAAACCTTTGAGATCTGCAACCTTGTTTTCATTGCAAGCAATCTTAAGTTTTTCAAGTGAATCAATTTGAAGTTGATCGTATAGGGCTTTTACTTTCTTGGGCCCCAGGCCTTGAATTGCGAGCATTTTCACCAAGCCCGGCGGAACTTTGGCCCTCAATTCTTCGAGAAATTCGAGCTTCCCGGTTTTTACCAGCGAGGTGATTTTTTCTTGCAGCGTTGCACCGATACCTGCTATTTCTCCAAGAGTGCCCTTGTTTACATGCGATGCTATTTCATCGGTCAATTGACTAATAGTTCGTGATGCGTTTACATAGGCATTCACCTTGAACGGGTTCTCGCCTAGTAATTCCATCAAGGTTCCGACTTCTGCCAAAGCTGCTGAAACTTGTTGATTATCCATGGGCGAACCTCCCTTAAGAAATTAGTGAAAGTTGAACCTAAGGTATTTGGGAGCGAATATCAAGCATGGCAGTAATAAAAAAAACAAGCCGTGCCTTATTAAGCACGGCTTGAAGTTTAGTTATGGGAAAAGGATTTATGCAGCTTCGCGGATTCTTTCCATTTGTTGGTAAGGATGCATCATCACTTCGAAAGCGGTTACGATTCGGTCGTTGCCCCTGCCATCGATGAGATACCTACCACATCGCGACATGGATTGTCGTTCGAGGTTATCGTCAAGAAGATCAACAACAGCTTCACGCAGGATGGAAGGATTGAGGGTTTCGTGCCAGCCTAGGCAGGCAGCAGCACCTTCTTCTTCCAATCTGGTAGCGGTTGGCCAATGAGCTTCATTTTGCACGATGATGAGCTGTGGCAAGCCAATGCATGCGAATTCGAGAGACCAAGAATTGCCTGCAGTGATTGCAAAGTGAGCACGGGAAAGTTTGGGAGGGATTTCCGAGGGTTCGGTGAACACCCCTATTTTCCCATCCGACTGTTCCGCAAGTTTTCGCAGTTCATCAATATTCGAATAATAAGACCTAGCAAGAATATCCACCCTGCTTACTTTAGGGGTGTTAATCAATTGCTTGGCGATTTCCCCTGCTTGATTGTTCGGGTCGTAATCGCCGAGTGCAACCACAGCTCTGTAAGGTGGAAGTGGTTCCTGGGATCGTAAAGCCCGAACTCTTCGGATTTCCGAGCGGACAAGTGCATAGCGCTCGCCTGCAAGGATTTGGGTGCCCTTGGGGATATCGTAGGCTTCGATGGATGGGCCTAGCAGTGGATTGAAAACGATGTTTGAAGGGAAGTCGCCTTGGGCAAGGTGATCGACCGAAACAACCATAACGCCTGAATCTTTTAATGATGCGAGGTATTCGCCTGTAGCGTAGGGGGAATCTACAAAAACAGCAGAGGCTTCAATTCTGCGTGATTCTTGCAATACTTCTGCCAAGTCTTCTGCAGAGCCTAGTGGTGCGCTTGCTTCCATCCATTCAAAGCCAGCGCGTTTGATTTGAAAACCAAGCGAGCCAGGGTTGAAAGAGGAAAGGAAAAAAGCTTGTCGCCTTCTTCTTTGCAGGGCTGCTGCTAAAACTAGGCATCGAGTCATTTGCTCGTAACCTTGTTCGGGGTTTGCATCAACTCGAATAATAACTGGTGCTCGGGTCATCTTCCTGTTCCATTGGAAAATTATGATGTAATGGTCGCTTATCGCGACCCCATTTACGCAATCTTCTTTGCAAAAATATGCCAAGAAGAATCACGACGGAAAAGGTGTCCAGCCTTTCCCGGCCTCATCTATGCCATTGAAAAGACGTATCTTTCCTTCTGACATTTCAAAAAATATCAATGTTGCAAATCTAGGTGGTCGACCTAGGGGATCGGCCCCCTAAGTTGGGTAGGAACGGAAGAATTGTAGTTGCGGCTAGAAGCTGCTTCCATGCTCTTCTTAAATCCACGGCCAAGTCACAAGCATCATGCTTGATCCATCCCGGCCGCTGCCTACCGAAGTCATTGCTTTCACACTTTGACTCCCGACA
>CAMDHK010000100.1 GCA_945897965.1 Candidatus Kuenenia stuttgartensis
TTGCTTTGATTTTACTTTCGTAAACCTGGCACTGTTGCTCGATGGTTTTAGCTTCAAGCAATTCTTCGATTGGTTTTTTTAATCTCTGAAAAACATTCGCATGGGTTAGCACTAGCTTTGCAAGAAGGCCCGAAGTCCCCCGGTAATAAAACGATTTGCGCCAACCTTTTCCATAAAACAGTGAGATGTTCTTATCCCAATATTGTTTTGCAACATCAGAAAGATGGGGCTTCAGTGATTTCTCATAAATCACCTTTGCTGCACTGTTTTTTCCTTCGCCAAACAACGAGAAAAAGTCTGCATAGTTTAAATGCAGTATGGCTGTTTTTTTGAGCTCTAAAAGTGCGTTTTGTATCGGATTGACATCTACAGTATGTACCTCGCCTGCCCCTGCAAGAAGATAATCCAAGGCATTACACCCAGCACTTGTGATCATTAAAACCTTGTCTTCAGCATTAAACTTAAGGGCCTCACGATCAAGCGCAGGGTCTTCCCAGCATGTATTGTAGACAATGTTGTTCCCATGCACCGCACTGAAGATGCGATTATTGAATTTTTCAAGCAAAGTACGGGCACGCAACATGCTGTTTAATCTCCTTGGGCGGACTTAGTGAAATCCTGTCTTATTCTTGACATAGCGAAAACTTGATCTGTAAACCATGAAAAACAACTTGGGTACCATTTTCTTCATCGAATCTATACATTTGCCACGGTACCTAGGGGATTCATTTACAAGCCTTTCGCAAGCTCGATTGTAAATTGACAACCTCGCCAAAAAGCATCGGTATCGATGAACTCGTCGACCGTGTGAATATTATTTTGCCCTGCACCATAAGTAACAGTTGGTATGCCATGCTTAACTAACCAATTGGCATCCAATCCCCCATTCCCTGTTTTAAGAATTGAATCATAACCTAAGGCCGTGGAAGCTTTAAGCGTTTTCGCAATAACATCTTCGTTTTCCTTAAGCTTGAAGGGGAAGTAATCCTGTGCGTAATGGAACTTGATCTTGGCTTTTTTCTTTTGATCATCCAATACTTGGTTAGCTGCAAATTCAAAAGCTTGCTGATAATGCTGACGAATAACTTTAATGAATTTGGAATCGTGGCTGCGTGCCTCACCTTTTAAATACACATAATCGGTAACTACATTGGTTGCATCGCCTGCACTGGTTAAATCTTTACCCGAGAAAATCCCGATGTTAGAAGTTCCTTCCCCCTCCTTTTTTTGTATTTTTCCAAACCATCCATCGCTTTGAATTTTAGCCAGAGCAATACTTGCAACCATGATCGAGGAGATACCTTTTTCAGGATAAACGCCTGCATGAGAAGCCTTGCCGAATATTTCTACTTCAAATCTTTCCGCGCCTACTGCTCCGATGGTGATGCCTTCGGGGCCTCTGCCATCTACATTGAATCCCATTGTTGGATTACTCAAATCTGCTGGTTTTAAATACCTCGCACCAAACAACCCGCTTTCCTCGCGTACGGTAAAAAGCAGCGTTATCGGAGGGTGCGGAATATTCTCTTTCATTAGTTTTGCAGCAAGATAAATCAGGCATGCTACTCCGGTTCGGTTGTCTCCCCCAAGGGCGGTTTTGCCCACTGCTGTTATTTTTTTTCCTTTTAAAACGGGAACTGCACCCGCACATAAAGGCACGGTATCTAAGTGCGTGGAAAAAAGAAGTCGCGGCCCTTTTATATTGCCGGGCAAAGTTACTATGACATTGCCACATTCCGTGGGGAGTGGAATTTCTTCGTGCGCCTTATCGTATTTAATGAGGTTTTTTGAAACGCCTGCATTAATCAAAGTTGCAATTACATGCTTGGCAATCGCAGCTTCTTTGCCCGTTACACCATTGATTTTTAAACAGCTCAGCAATAGGTCTAAGGCCCATTTTTGGTTTAAAGAAGCGAAGCTGGCCATTAATATCACTCCGAAAAAAAAGAATGTAAGCTCTTGTTATGAATGGCTTTATACCAACAAAAATAGTTGGGTTCAAGGAAATTGGAATATCTTTTATTGGAATGACCTCAAAACGAATAAAATAAAACTTTATGTAGAGCCATCATTGGCTCTTTTTCAATTTTGGGGTTTAAGGATGAGCGATCCCAGTCAATCGCAGCATGGCAAAAGTCATCAGACTTTTTGGTTGTGGGCGATGTGTCTTACCGGGGTGGATTACTTCAGCACACTTGGTTACCAACCTTCAATTGCCTACGAGGCGGCAGGTAAACTGTCACCGTTTGCAACTCTTGTTGTCGTTCTCGTAACTCTTTTTGGCGCATTTCCAGTCTATTCCTATGTCGCCAGCCAATCATTCCGGGGCTTGGGCTCTATCGGGATGCTTGAAAAGTTGCTTCATGGTTGGGTGGGCAAGGCTTTGGTTATGACTCTCCTTGGCTTTGCAGCTACCGACTTCGTTATCACTAAAACACTTTCTGCTGCTGATGCCGCAGAGCATGTTATTTCTAACTCGTTCTGGCCTTTTGACTCTGTATCTTTAAGCCACGACAAACAGCGCTTATTGTTGACCATGGGCTTGCTTGTATTACTTGGTGGTATGTTTTTACGTGGTTTTGCTGAAGTGATTGGCGTGGCGGTGGTCATCGTGATTGTTTACATGATTTTGAACCTGATTATTATTGGCACTTGCTTGATTCATCTAATCCAACACCCAGAGTATTTTACTCTTTGGTTAAAGGATGTGGAGTTAGGGGGCGAGCATTGGCATTTAGTGGATACCCCGCATGTGCCCTTTTCGGGTATCGCAGCAATCATTGTACTTTCACTTTTATTATTCCCAAAACTTGCCCTTGGGCTTAGCGGATTTGAAACAGGCGTTGCCATTATGGGAATCATTAAAGGTGATGATTCTGATACTCCTGACAACCCCAAAGGCCGAATTCGAAATACAAAAAAGCTATTACTAACCGCTGGCATGATCATGTCTTTTTTTCTTATCAGCTCATCCTTGGTTGTAAGCACCCTAATCCCTGCTGAAAATCTGATCGCAGCCTCCGGTATGACCGGTGCATCTGCGAAGGACAGGGCACTATCTTTTCTAGCCCATGGCGAAAGCCCTAGTATCCATGCTTTTCCTTTTGGATCAGTTTTTGGAACCATGTATGACTTAAGCACCGTTTCAATTCTTTGGTTTGCAGGGGCCAGTGCCATGGCCGCACTGATTAATCTTGTGCCACAGTATCTGCCACGCTATGGCATGGCGCCTGAGTGGTCGCGGGCAATCAAACCAATGGTAATTCTTTTTACGCTTGTGAACCTGTTGGTGACTTGGGTTTTCAATGCAGATGTCAGCGCTCAGGGCGGTGCATATGCAACCGGTGTTCTGATGTTGATTTTAAGCGCATGCGTTGCGTCGGTGATTGAGATTTATCGTTCCCGCAAGGGGGCATTTATGGCTCGTGTTCCGTGGTATTTTGCATTGGTTACGATATCGTTTGCCTATACAGCTTTTGCGGTGATTATAGAGAAACCCGAAGGCATGAAAATTGGAGCATTCTTTATTGGTGCCATTTTTATCTCTTCGTTTGTTTCAAGGTTATTAAGATCAACCGAACTTCGATTTTTAGGATTTGAATTTGTTGATGATCATTCAAGATTTCTTTGGGAGACTCTAGAGCATCTTGAATTTCCAGTTCTTGTACCACACCGGCCAGGTCGCAGAGAATTGCTTATCAAAGAGGCGATTATTAGGAAAGAACATCGAATCGGGCCTGAAGTTCCGATTCTATTCCTTGAAGTTTCCCGCGGAGACACCAGCGAGTTTTACCAACAACCTCTGCTCGAAGTTGAGCAATATGATGACCGTTTTATCTTGAAGGTCTCACGCTGTTCTTCGATTTCCCATGTGATTGCTGCTATTGCTCTTGAACTAAGTAAATTTGGCAGCCCTCCTGAAATTCATTTTGGCTGGTCTGATGAAAGTACTCTTTCTGCGAATTTAAGTTTTCTTTTGTTTGGTGAGGGAAATGTTCCTTGGATGGTTAAAGAGCTTGTGTCCAAGGCACAACCAAATCCCGAAAAACAGCCAAGAATTATTATCGGTTAGTGTTTGCGCTTACCAAGTAGCTAAAATAATATTGTCATAAGCTTGAATTGTATTTTTTAAGGATTTATTAAACATGAATATTAAAACTGTTTTCAGTGCTGGGTTGCTATCAGTAACGTTTTTCGTGCTGTTGCTGCCTGTTAATGGGGCGGATAAAAGCAATGAGAAAAGTGCTTCTTTTGAACGGGTCAAAAAAGATATTTTCTTTCTAGCCTCTGATAACTGTGAGGGTAGGGGGCCTTTAACCAAGGGCTTAGATCTTGCTGCAGATTACATCAGTCAGCAATTCAAGGCAGCGGGCCTTAAACCTTTGGGTAAGGATGGTTCTTACTTTCAACCATTTAGTATTTCGGGTGCCAAACTTGATGAAAAACCAACGCTGGTAATCAAATCTAAAAATTTACAGTCTGATACGCAGATCAAAAATCGGCGCTTTAAGTTTTCACATAGAAGCGAAGTATCCGAGAAACAAGATAAAACAGTTACCCTAGAAGTTGGCAAAGATTTTGAAGCCATGGGGCTTTCACAAGCTGGTAAAGCCAATGCCACTCTTGTTTTTGCAGGTTTTGGAATGACTGTGGATGACGGGAAGAAATATGATGACTACGCGAAAATTGATGCTAAGGGCAAAATAGTTGTGGTTCTTCGGGATGCCCCTAAGTTTAAGGAAGAGGCTAAGATTTTTGACTCTAACGGAAAAAAAAGACAGTTGGCTTCCCTTACAGAAAAGATTTTAAATGCCGAAAAGCATGGAGCCTTGGCAATTCTTTTTGTTAACGATCGCGATACAGCAAAGGATACTTCTGATTCCCTTCTTCCATTTAATTACACTGCCCTTGCAAGGGCCCCTGGTAAAATTCCAGCGCTTCATTTTTCCAGATCTCGTGCTGATGAATGGCTTACTTCGGTTACTGGTAAATCACTTGACGAAACTCAAAAACTGATCGAAGACGAAATGTTTTCTCAAAGTGCAAGTCTTGACTCAATTACAGCAGATTTGGAAGTTAAGCTTACCCGGGGTAAAGATGTTGTTCCCCTGAAAAATATTGTGGGACTATTAGAGGGCAATGGCCCTTTGGCTAATGAAACTATCGTGATTGGTGCCCATTATGATCATCTAGGCTACGGTGGTGCAGGCAGTTTATCTGCCCAAAAGAAGCTTGCGATTCATCATGGTGCTGATGATAACGGTTCAGGCACCACTGGTATGCTTGAGTTGGTTCGTAGGTTTTCTTCAATTAAAAACAGGCAGGGAAGAAAGATTCTATTCATGGCTTTTAGTGGTGAAGAATTAGGGCTTTTTGGCTCTGCCCATTTTGTCAACAATCCTTTGATTCCCATTAACGAAATTGCTGCAATGGTGAACCTTGACATGATTGGTAGGCTTTCGCAGGATGCCGATTCGAAGAAAGATAAAGTACTTCTTGAGGGGACCGGAACTGCGGAAATTTTTGAACCTCTTCTGGATAAGAAGAACGCAGATGGTCAGTTTTCGTTTGTAAAGAAAAAAAGTGGGTTCGGGCCAAGCGATCATGCGTCATTTTGCGATAAGAAAATTCCTGTTCTCTTTTTCTGGACGGGTGTTCATCCCGAGTATCATACTCCCTTGGATACTGCTGAAAGAATCAACCTCGATGGTTTGTTAAAAGTTGTTGGGTTTGTTGAAAAAATAGCAGTGGATTTAACACTTATAGAGAAAAAGCCTGTTTTTATAGAGGTTAAAGGTGGAACTTCACCAAGACCTGCGGGTGATATGCCTAGGATGGGGATTCGCCCTGGGTACTCTGATGAAAAAGATGGAGTCCTTGTTGAGGGGGTTTCCGATGGCGATCCTGCTGCCAAGGCTGGTATTAAAAAAGGTGATCGGATTATGGAAATCAGTGGTAAAAAAGTAGGCAATATCGAAACTTACATGCAAATCATGGCAGGTGAGAAAAAAGGCACAACAATCCAAGTCGGGGTAGAACGGGATGGTAAGAAAATAAAAATCCCAGTCAAGCTCGACTGATAGTTGTGGCTACTTCCCGCCAAATAGTTTGCCGAATATGCTTTTTGGATGCGCTGGAGGCGGGATGGCAGGCGTTGCATCAGGTTCGGGTTTTAGGCCTCTGAGTGGTTCAGTGCCTGCATTATGAAGCCTAGATTTTATGGAATCGATTTTGGTTTTTAGGGAAGTATCCTTAGCGTGCTTTTCGATTTCAATTTCTAGATCAGCCTTTAATCTTTCCAAATCATATTTTTGCCTAGCCATCTCGGCTCTTTCCCTGCTGGCGCGTATTTCTTCATCGCACAATTGTTTTTCCATCAGTACGATTTCTTTGGCCAAAGCTTCTTTCTTGCTTTCTAATTCGCCGATACTTGCGGAAATCTCATTCCCACCTGTTTTTTGTTGTGGGTTTTCATTTGCTAGATCTGTTCCCCCGGGTCCATATAACCTATCTTCCAGTTCGGTGATAACCTTTTGGTATTCGAGATTTTCTGTATGGAGTTTTCTGATCGTTTCAGATTTTTCTTCTAAAAGTTGTTCTAGTTCGCTTTCGGGTATGGGTGTTGTAAAAGAGTGGTTCATGTTCCCTGAAAGGTTTGAATTGGTGAGTGCTTGATCCAATTCTAAACATAACTTTTTTAATTGATCGTTTTCTTCTTTTAATGCAGCAATTTCATCAGACATTATTTGTTCCTTCACTCAGCGATACCATTATAGACGATTTTAAGTTGAGCTTTTAAATCAGCAACCAACAAAATTATCCAACCTAGAAAAGCCTGTATTGATAACCAAACTAACCATTATTATTAGCATACGCCTTTTTGTTCATTTGTTCTATTATATATTGGTGTGTTCAATGCTGATCTATTGGCGACTTGCAGGAAAGAATGATGAAGGAATTTAGTTTGGCATTCGGTTCTAAAGTATGGGAATTCAAGATGCGCAAGGAGCAAATTGTCGTCGAATTCTCGCCTACTTTAAAAATACCCCAACCTAATATCCCGGAATTAATTCGGAAAGCATTATCTCAGCCAGTTGGATACCCTGAATTAAAGCGGGCCGTTACCCCGGACGATCGCTTGGCAATTGTATTGGTTGATCAATTTAACGGTTTTCTTGAAATCCTTGTTGCAGTGCTAGAGCATCTTAAAGGGGCTGGGGTTGCAATGGAAAATGTAACATTAGTTTGCCTTGCCTGTACGAATTCGGAGTCTTGGGTTGATAATCTACCTGATGCTTTCGATGAAATTAAAATCGAAGTACATAATCCGGATAATAAAAAAAGTCATGCGTTTTTGACTTCCTCGGATGATATCGGGAAACTGTATTTGAACCGGACTTTAATTGAAGCCGATCAGATTGTTGTTTTGGGCAAAAGGCAATACGATCCCTACTTTGGGATTTCCGGAGCTGAAGGCGATTTGTTTCCTGCGCTTGCAAATTCTGAGGTGATTTCTACATGCTCTAAAGAAGTGCTGGGCGAAGATATAAATTCTGATTTAGGAAAAAAGCAAGCCCTCAAGGTTACGTGGTTGTTGGGTGCACCTTATTTCGTTCAGGTATTAGAAGGTTCAAATGGAGGTGTTGAAGAAATTTTTGCAGGGGCTGATGAAGCAAATAGATTTGCGGAGAAGAAGTTGGATGAGATCTGGAAGCAAGATACCTTAAACACATTTGGTTTGGTAATTGCCTTAGTGGGTGGCCCCGATGAGAAAATTGGATTTGTTCAATTGTGCAGGGCACTTGTTTGTGCAAGGCGTGTTGTAAAGAAAAATGGTGTGATCGTTTTGCTCGCTCATGCAGAATTCAATCTTAGCGATATTAAAAAACAACTCGAAATGAAATCCGTAGGAAAAAGCGAGGCTGCTTTCTCGTTGGTCCCTCCACATTTAATCAAGCATTGGGTTGATTCTGCTTCTCAGTGCAAAGTTTATGTTTCAACTTTTGATGGGAAAGACGATATTGGCAGATTGCTTGCATCGCCTCTTCGTTCCGCCCAAGAACTTTGCGATCTAGGTGCAAATGCTGATGGAGTCGCAATCATTCGCGATGCCCATAAGTCTTATATTAATTTGAAGAAGCGATAGATAGATTTTTTTAAAGAGAGAGTTGTAAAAATGGAACAAAACAAGGGCCTTGTGGATTTAATGTTGTCGCAGGGCGCAATATATGGCGCAGAAAATTGTCCGCCTTTGTCTTTTGGTGATATTCAAAAAGAGTATACTGCAGCAAGAAATGATGCTGTTGTTTTTGATATTTCGAATCGTTCTAAAATTGAAATGACAGGCCCTGATGTTCCGGCTTTCTTGAATAATATCTGTACCAATCAGGTTGCGGATTTGCCTTTAGGAGGCGGATGTGAGGCTTTTCTTACCACTGCCAAGGCAAAGGCTGTTGCTCATATTCGAGTTTATCACATACAACTTGCCGATGGCAGGCATGCTTATTGGGTGGATGGCGCACCGGATCAGAATCGTAAAATTGAACAACATCTAGACCATTACCTTATTAGTGAACAGGTTGCATTTGCAGATCGAACCGCAGATTACGCACAGTTTCTCGTGATGGGCCCAAAATCAAAAGAGTTGATTTCAAAATTGATTCAAGAAGAACTTCCTGAATTGGGAATACATCAGTTTTTGGTTAGATCTTTAGAAACTGCGGGATCTTGCCAGATTCGATTTGAGCCTTATTTTAATATCCCTGCATATGAAATCGTTTGTTTGAAAAGCCGGTCGGTTCAGGTCTGGAAAGCTTTGATTTTTCACCATGCAATACCCGGGGGAGCAGAAGCCTTGGATATTTTGCGTGTGGAAGCAGGGTTCCCTGAAGCAGGAAAAGAAATAGAAGACACCACCTTTATTCCGGAGTTAAATCGGGCCGTGCAAGCTATTTGTTCTACAAAAGGTTGTTATTTGGGGCAGGAGCCCATCGTTATGGCTCGTGATCGTGGTCAGGTGAACCGATTATTATTTGGCATGTTGTTAGAAAAAAATATCGTCAAACATGGCTCACTGGTTTTTCGCGATGGCAACGAAGTTGGTCGGGTGACATCCTCTGTTTATTCGCCTAGCTTAAAACAGAATATTGCTTTGGGATATTTGCGAAGAGGTAATCATGAGTTGGGTACGAGTTTTGAAGTTGAATGCGAGGGAACAAAGCAAACGGCTGTTTCTTGTTCACTACCATTTATGCCTTAGTATTTTGAAGCAACAGCATACCAAACGCTAGGCAATTAAAACCCATGTGAATAAATATTGGTGTAACGATATTCCCGGTTTTTGCGTAAGCAATGCCCAAACCTATCCCAAGTAAAGTTAAGCCCACAGGGGATGGCCATGCGAAAGCGTGAATCATGCCAAAAAGCAGTGCAGTTGCACCAATCGCAGAATTGACCCTGTTTTTCTTGTTGATAATAATAATTACAATCGAAACTAAAAGGCTGAAAAGTAAGGGCGCTAAAGCTTTGGTTATATGTATTTGCAATTGAGAATCGTTTTCCATTGACCTATCACCCCAAGCGAGTGAAAAAGCCTTTAACCAATCATCGCTAAATTGAATGACTCCTAGAAAAATTGCACAGCAGATAGTAATCAGTACCCCGTTCTTTTTAGCAATGATCCACGGTTGTATTAACCCTCTGAAGATTTGCTCTTCAAGAAGTGGTGCGCCAATTACTGCAGAACAGAAAATCATCACCCATTCCAAACCCATCAACTTTTCTCCCCCCAGTTGAGCTAGGGGGTGATCCGCAACATGCTGGCCTGGAAGAAGAAGCTGAATCTTAATCATAATAAGTTGAAGAAGATAAACCGCTGGGATCAAAGTGATAACACCCAGAATTGCTTGTCGGATTGAAAATAGAAGGTTAGAGTTATTCCAGCCCAGTTCGTTTTTGTTCAATCCTGTGTAGTTGATGATCAAAAAGGGGAACAGCACTGCAAGAAGAGGCAATGTCAGGCCGGATGTCCATAAACCCATTCGGGTTCGAAGTAATTTGAATTCTTCTGGGTCTCTGTAATCTTTCGACTTGGCAACCATTTCGAGGCCATATTGGTTTTCTAGCAGATTGCTTTTCTGAATTACAAAAGGGACCAAAGAAGCCGCAAGTAAAAGCAATAACAGGCAAAGTGTAACCTTGGCGGGGGAAAGGTTTTCAAAACCAGTTTTTCCTGTGTGGGTTGAATTCGTAAGATGATCTAAGGAATCGTTCATTGGGTTATGTAAGTAATTGCGAAACAATCAGGTTAATTGAAAGCCAATTTGGAAAGTACCATGGAAACAATTCTAGACAAAATAGTAGCAAGGAAGAAGGAAGAAGTTTTTCTGGGCAGGAAAAACATTCCAGAAGCCGATCTTTTAACGCGTTTGGACAATGTCCCGCAACCCTGTTCTTTTTATGATGCGCTTGCCAATGCCAAGGGGATTGGGGTTATAGCTGAGATAAAAAAAGCTTCACCCTCGGCAGGTGTTCTGCGAGAAAGTTTCTGCCCTGCAACTATTGCCAAAGAATACGAATCCAGCGGAGTTGATTGCATTAGTGTTTTAACGGATGAACATTTTTTTCAAGGCAGCTTGAACGATCTTCAAATCGTTTCTGAAACAGTTAAAACGCCTCTTTTGCGGAAAGAGTTTGTTATCGATTACTATCAACTTCTGGAAGCGAAGATTCATGGCGCAAGTGCTATTTTGTTTATCGCAGAGGTTCTTCTAGGCGATGATTTAAAACATCTTGTGGGCGAAGCAATCAAGCTTGGCCTTGAGCCATTGGTTGAACTTTATGATGCGTGCCATTTAACGCGTGTTCTTGATAGTGGTACCCGGTTGGTTGGAATTAATAATCGGGATTTGCGTACTTTTGTGACAAGTTTGGATCATACGCTTGATTTGCTGCCTAAGATTCCCAAGAGTTTTTTAGTGGTTAGTGAGAGTGGGATTCAGACTAACAAGGATGTTGAAAAGTTGAAGAGCGCTGGGGCGAAAGCAATTCTTGTTGGGGAAACTTTCATGCGATCTGGAAATATTACATCGACATTAAAAACACTCAAGGGGCTTGATTAAAAGCATGAAGCCCCGCAGTGCAAATTCGCCTGTTCTCCTTGAGGTAAAGAATTTTCTTGCGAGTTGTAAGAATGTGAAGTCAGGGATCATTGTGGGGGTATCAGGTGGATCTGATAGCATTGGTCTGGCCCACGCCCTTGCTTGCCAGATAAAAAAAGAGACGGTTTCGAAGTTGATTGTTGCACATGTTAATCATGCATCAAGGGGTGCAGAAAACGATGCAGATCAGGCATTTGTTCGCTTGTTTATCGAGAAACTACAGGAAGCAACCGATACTCTGGTTGAATTTAAAACCATTAAGCTGAATCCTGATGAGTTGAATGTTGGTGCTAGTTGGGAAAAAAACGCTAGGCTCGCCCGATATAATTGGTTCTCAGATCTTGCGCTCGAAAGTAAGGCTAACTGGGTGTTTACCGCGCATACATCCAATGATCAGGCTGAAACAGTTCTGATGCGCATTTTGCGTGGTTCCGGAGTTCAAGGGTTAGCGGGTATTAAACCGAAACGCTCTTTAATTCGGGGTGTGGGTTTAGGCAGGCCATTGCTTTTTTGTTCCAAAGAACAGATTTGTGAATACTTGCGAGATAATAATATCACTTGGCGCGAAGACCCGACCAATCAGCAAACTCGATTCCTAAGAAATAAAATCCGCCTCGATTTACTGCCCTTGTTGAAAAATGAATATCAGCCTGCCATTGAAGGCATTCTTTCAGGTCTTGCTGGGCATAGTCATGCGTACTCTTCTTTGGAAAAACGCTTGGCACGAAAAATCGGGCTTAAACTTGAAAAGCCCCGGGTTGTTGATCAGGTAGTGCTTGATAGGCTTGCGTTATCTAAGTTTCCTACTTGGAAATTATCTCTTTTTCTTAGAAGTCTCTTTGCCCGGGAATTATGGCCCATTGATGCCATTCATCATAAACAATGGAAAAAAATTGCTCATAATATGGCTGCTGATGGCTTTGAAGTGCATCTTGCGGGCGGTATTCGGATTCAATCCAACCGGTATACCGTGGTACTGGGGCCAACCTAATTAATACGATCCTTTAGGAATATTACTGAAACTTCTTTCAGCATTGATAGAATTTGGATTATTGGAATTAACTTTATTTTTCGGGGGATATGCCGTGGATGGTCGCTTGGTTCCTATTCATCGTGTGTTGTTAAGTGTAAGTGATAAAACTGGCCTGATCGAATTGGCAAAGGAGCTTGTGAATAACAAGGCGATGCTGATTTCGACTGGTGGAACAAAAAAGGCGCTTCTTGATGCAGGCATTCCTGCTGTTGATATTTCCGAAGTCACTGGATTTCCCGAAATGCTAGACGGCAGGGTTAAAACCTTGCATCCTAAAATCCACGGGGGCATACTTGCGATCCGTGATAATGCAGAGCATGTGAAAACAATTAAAGAGCATGATATTCATCCAATTGACATGGTTATTTGTAATCTTTATCCGTTTGCAAAAGTCGCATCGAATCCGGAGAGTACCTACGAGGAAGTGGTTGAGAACATCGATATTGGTGGCCCTTCGATGGTTCGGTCGGCTGCGAAAAATCACCATGATGTTGCTGTGATAACAAGCCCTGAGCAATACGCTTCTATCATCGCAGAGCTTAAAAGCACCGGTGGGAAGATTAGTCTTGCGACCAGGAAGAAGCTCGCTTGTGATGCTTTTACTCATACTGCGCAATACGATCTTGCAATCAGTCAATATTTCAAGGCGCAATTGAGCCAAGGGTTTTCTGATGAGATCTCTTTTTCTTTCAAATGCAAACAGGTTTTGCGTTATGGCGAGAACCCCCATCAGACCGCTGCGTTTTACACAGAACTGAATCCACCTGCGGATTCTTTAGCAAATGCGACCATCTTGCATGGCAAAGAACTTTCCTATAACAACTTGCTTGATATCGATAGCGCCCTTAGCTTATTGCGCGAATTTGGCAGGCCTGCCTCGGTAATTCTAAAGCACAATAACCCCTGTGGTGCTGCTGTTTCAAAGAACCTTGTGGATACTTTCAGAGGCGCTTACGATGGCGATCCTCTTAGCGCCTACGGTGGCATTGTTGGATTCAATCGTGAAGTTGATGAAGCAACAGCACTAGCGATGGCGGAACCTGGCAGGTTTCTTGAGTGTGTGGTTGCACCAAGTTTTTCACCCGAAGCTTTTGAAATTCTTACTAACAAGCCCACTTGGAAGAAAAGCGTGCGCCTGCTTTCTACTGGCCCCATGATTGCAAGAAAACCCACCATGGAAATTCGGAAAGTGGATGGCGGCCTCCTTGTGCAGGATAAAGATGCCTCCAATGAAAATCTTTCGAGTGCAAGATCGGTAACCAAGAAGAAACTTACACCTCTAGAACTTGATGACCTCAAGTTTGCTTGGGTCGTTTGTAAGCATGTGAAGAGCAATGCCATTGTTATTGTTAAGGATGGCAAACTTTTAGGAACCGGGGCAGGGCAGATGAGCAGGGTTGATGCTGTTCAGAATGCCTTGAAGAAGGCTGGGGAAAATGCACGCGGCGCAGTACTTGCCTCTGATGCGTTTTTTCCGTTCAGGGATGGGGTTGATGAGGCTGCAAAGGCAGGCATTATTGCTATCGTTCAACCGGGTGGATCTATGCGTGATGCGGATGCTATTGCTTCTTGCGATGAGAACGGTATTTCTATGATCTTTAGTGGGTTCAGACACTTCAGGCATTAAACTTCCAAGATAGTCCTTGCAGTGTTGGGTTCCCACATGGATAAAAGGTAATCACAAAAGGGGGATTTATAATGAATCAACAGGATCGCAGAACGTTTGTTAAAAATTCAATACTCGGATCAACTCTTGCCTTGGGAATTACTTCTCAAGTCCTAGCGGAGAAAAAAGCAATGCTACCTATTGTGGATACTCATCAGCATCTGTGGGATTTAAAACAGTTCAAGCTTCCTTGGGTTGAAGAAGGAGCGCCTCTTGCCCGTAA
>CAMDHK010000101.1 GCA_945897965.1 Candidatus Kuenenia stuttgartensis
GTTGAAACATCTGAAACAAAATTGCTCACGTCGTAATCAATTCCAATTTGACGCAAAAAGGCGTTGGTCAAATTCTTAATGCCTGGGTGGTAGTTTTCTCCTTGCTCAAAATTGCTTGAATAGAGCGCCATTTGATCAAAATAGGGGGACATACTGTAAAACTCGTGTTTCCTGCTGGCGATGGTATCAAGCAAAACCTCGGAGGAGCACCAGGTTTTTTCATAAAACTTGGAGGAAAGAAAACCGATGTAATCGTTGGAGTTGAAATTCTGGTTCAACAAGACATTTCTTATGGGCCAAAACTCCGCCCAATCTGGGCGCAAATTTTGGGAGTTATCCAAAGGAATGAATCCCTTGTCTAACTTCGATCTTGTCAAATCATCATAAAAAATTTGATATATGAAGATTCTTGGACTGTTGGCCATTAAGAATCATCTCCAATTTTTCAAAAGTTCTACCCCAATAAAATAACTTAACTTTAGTTTATAAGCATTCTTTTGCAAACAAATCTTCTCCTG
Organism: Candidatus Kuenenia stuttgartensis; assembly: GCA_945897965.1. GTDB lineage: Bacteria > Planctomycetota > Planctomycetia > Gemmatales > Gemmataceae > UBA969. The sequence continues at coordinate 519 of CAMDHK010000101.1, forward strand.
CATTTCTAAGAATTACGCATTCTTCGTGTGTGTGGTGTAAAAATATATCCTTGATGCTGGCAATTATCCCCCTAGAGTCAGAGTCTGGTAAGGTTCAATTTTACAGGTTGAAAAGTTCATGAAAAGAGCCCAAAAGTTTCACCCAAGGTTGTTAGGGTAAATTCCCCATGGAAGTATTCAAAGTACCGATGAAAGCTTAGTAAATTGATGAAGTCGCCTGGGCCAAATTCCGCCTTCTTTCTGGGGCTTATGGTATTGGTCTAATCCAGCATAATTGCTATAAAATTCTAAGTAACTATTACCTAGAATCGAAATTATGAACCATTATAAACAGTTGGAAGCAGAAGCCATCGAAATCATCCGGGAAGCCGTAGCTGGCTCGCGCAAGCCTGTGATGATGTATTCGATCGGCAAGGATTCTTCAGTAATGCTGCATTTGGCGAGGAAGGCGTTTTACCCTGCACCACCGCCTTTCCCCCTTCTTCATATCGATACCACCTGGAAATTTCAGGAAATGTATGCCCATCGCAAAAAGATGGCAGATGAATCTGGGATGGAACTGATCGTCCATACCAATCAAGAAGGTAAGAAGGCAGGAATTAATCCGTTTACCCATGGCTCGAGTTATTACACGGATGTAATGAAAACCCAAGGCTTGCGTCAGGCACTGGATCACCATGGTTTTGATGTGGTGTTTGGTGGCGCTAGGCGTGACGAAGAAAAGTCGCGTGCCAAGGAAAGAATTTTTTCGTTTCGAAGCGCAGGCCATCGTTGGGATCCGAAATTGCAACGCCCCGAACTTTGGAACCTTTACAACACCCGCATGCGCCCAGGCGAAACCATTCGTGTATTCCCCCTTTCCAACTGGACCGAACTAGATATCTGGCAGTACTTGCATGTGGAAAAGATTCCGATCGTGCCACTCTATTTCGCCAAGCAAAGGCCTGTTGTTATTCGCAATGGTCAGTTGATCATGGTGGATGATAATCGGATTCCCATCGAACCGGGCGAAAAACCGCAAATGCGCATGATTCGTTTTCGTACACTTGGTTGCTACCCGCTAACTGCAGCCATCGATAGCCCCGCAACCACCATGGAAGAAATCATCGCAGAAACATTTAACACCGTTAGTTCTGAACGCCAGGGCCGCCTCATCGATAGCGATCAGCCGGGCTCCATGGAAAAGAAAAAACAGGAAGGTTATTTCTAATGGCAGAACTGCACGCGAAAAATATCGTTGAATATCTCGAAGAACAAAGGCAGAAAGAAACCCTTCGTTTCATCACATGCGGCAGCGTGGACGATGGCAAAAGCACCCTCATTGGCAGGCTTCTTTACGAATCCAAATGCATCTTTGATGACCAGCTTAAAGCCCTTGAAACTGAATCCAAGCGCTATGGCACCCAGGGCGAGAAAATCGACTTTGCCCTTCTTGTTGATGGGCTTGAAGCCGAGCGAGAACAAGGCATTACCATCGATGTTGCCTACCGATTTTTCTCTACAGATCGCCGTAGATACATCGTTGCGGATACCCCAGGCCATGAACAATACACACGAAACATGGCAACCGGCGCATCCACCGCACAAATGGCTGTTTTACTTATCGATTCTCGAAAAGGGATTCTTCCGCAAACGCGTAGGCACCATCGCATTGTAACCATGATGGGCATTCGCCACATTGTGCTTGCTGTTAACAAGATGGATCTGATGGGCTTCGAGCAAAGTGTGTTTGATCGCATTGAAGCCGATTATCGCGAGTTTGCCAAGGATGCAAACTTGACGACTCTACAGGCGATTCCACTTGCCGCGGTATCAGGCGATAATGTTTTAAAGCGCAGCGAGAACACGCCTTGGTATAATGGGCCGACGCTTTTTGATCACATGGATACAGTGACCGTAACGGAAGTTGCAACCCGCGCTGCATTCCGCATGCCAGTGCAATGGGTTAGCAGGCCCAATCTTAACTACCGCGGTTTTTGCGGTCGAATCGCTGAAGGAAGTGTCAAAACAGGCGATGCTGTAAGGGTGTTACCTTCGGGAAAAACCACTACGGTGAAGAGCATCGACTTTTTCGAAGATCAACTTCCCGAAGCCGAAGCTGGCGCTTCCATCATTCTTACTTTAAACGATGAAGTGGATGTTAGCCGTGGCGACCTTATTGTTACCACTGATCATCCACCAGAAGTTGCGGATCAGTTTCAGGTAAAATTACTTTGGTTATCAGAAGAACCACTGGTTCCAGGCCGGTCGTATTGGCTGAAGGTTCACGCCAAGGAAGTCAGCGCAACGGTAATGGAAATCAAGTACCGTGAAGATATTAACACGGGGTCGCACCTTGCTGCAAAGGTTTTAAATCTCAATGAAATAGCAGTGGTCACTATAAGTACCACGCATCCGGTTGCGTTTGAGCCATACACGGTAAACAGAACTCTGGGCGGTTTTGTATTTATCGACAAGCTAAGCTGCGCAACTGTTGGCGCAGGGATGATAGAATTTGCGCTCAGGCGATCCACCAATATACACTGGCAATCGCTGGAAGTGGGCAAGGCTCAGCGAGCGCTTTTGAAGAATCAAACCCCGCGTTGCATCTGGTTTACTGGCTTATCAGGCTCAGGCAAATCCACCGTTGCAAATCAGTTGGAAAAAAGGCTGCATGCAGAGGGAAAGCATACTTACATGCTGGATGGCGACAATGTGCGTCATGGATTAAATCGCGATCTTGGCTTTACTGATGCAGATCGAGTAGAAAATCTACGCAGGGTTGCAGAGGTTGCCAAGTTGATGGTAGAGGCTGGCCTTATTGTAATCGTGAGTTTTATTTCGCCTTTTCGAGCAGAAAGGCGTGCTGCGAGAGATTTATTTGCGCCTGAAGAGTTTGTTGAAATTCATGTCAGCACCCCGATTGCGGAGTGCGAAAAGCGCGATGTTAAAGGCTTGTATGCCAAAGCACGCAAAGGCGAACTGAAAAACTTTACAGGCATTGATAGCCCCTACGAGGCTCCAGAAAATGCCGAGATGGTGATTGATACCAGCACTAAAAGCCCCGAAGAATGCGCTATTGCTGTATGGAGCTTGATCGAGGGGAAATAATTTTCAGCTTGCTTGCGCTTTATTCTGCGAGCATTTTCTTGACGGTGGGTTCAATTGCTTCCGCCCAAAGGAAATATCCCTTTTCGGATAGATGTAAATAGTCGGGCATGAGTTCTTTGGGCAGGTTACCATTTTTATCTAAGAATGTATCTTTGATATCCATAAATACAACCTTCTTGCCATCTTGAAGCTTGGATATTTCCTCGTTAAGGGCTGTGATACGCTTACGGAAATCGGTTTCAGGTTTCTGGCCTCGGGGGAAAACTGCCAGCAAAAGTACCTTTGCGGTAGGCACTTTTTTCTGCAGTGTTTCCACGATCGCTTTTACGCCATTCGCAACATCTGCGGGTTTGTCGTTGTGTAAACCAAAATTATTCGTGCCTATCATCACAACAAAAACCTTGGGCGTGATGCCTTCGAGTTCGCCGTTAGTGATTCTCCAAAGTACGTTTTGAGTGGTATCGCCTCCGATGCCAAAATTGACGCCCTTGAGAGGTTCGAAGTGTTTTTTCCAAGGCGCGTTATTGCCCCAGCCCTCAGTAATGGAATCTCCGAAAAACACTACATCAGCATTTCCCTGCTTGGCGCGGGCAAGATTCTTCTCATGCTTTTGTTTCCATAAGGTAATGCTCATCCAGCCGTAATCCTTATTTCTAGGAGCAGGCTTGAATGTGTCTTCTGCAAAAAGAATTGAAGTTGAAACAAGAAGCAGGGATAAAATTAAAATGCGTTTCATGTACATACCCAGGTGTGTGATAACAGTTGATTCCAATGTTAGCATGATTATGCATCGAAAAAGAAAGTTTGTCCAGTTTTGTTTTGATTGGAAAAAGAAGCGTCTGCTTCAAAAAGGTGACTGATGGCTTGCAGATGCAATTTGTACTTCTCCCCGCAATGTGCAATACAAACCGAACGCCCTTATTGCAATGCGGATCAGGTCAACCGAGAAATTGCAAAGTTATCAGCGATGGCGTGGTAGATGATGCCCCAAAAGCACTTCCATTAAAATAAATCCCTATTCTTTTTACTTTCCTGATGAAAGGAATGGGGGGATAATCCGTCTAAGCAATGAAAGCTTAATCGTCATTGTCAAAAACTATTTGCGAAGGTGATTTATGAAAGTCAAATATCTGTTGGGTGCTTCGAGTATGGTTGTTGGTGCAATAATCTATCTGATTTTTATGGGAGTAACCAAGCAAGATGCTCAGAAAACTGGAAGGACTACAGGGGATTTGAAAGGGGCAGCATTTGCGGATGAGGGAACATCATTAAGGCAGGCGGGTGGCGCAGATCGCTCGCAATTGCCACTTTCTCAAGTGGTTTTGTTTTCCAGCGGTGTTGGTTATTTTCAGCGTCAAGGGCCTATCGAGGGGGATGCCACGATTGCACTTCGGTTCAGTGCCGCTGATGTCAATGATCTTTTGAAAAGCATGATTTTGGAGGATGATAAGGGCGGGAAAATCAGTGCTATCAGTTACGATGGGCAAGATCCTGTGGAGAAAACCCTGAGGAGTTTTGCCCTAGATCTTACGATGAACCCAACCCTAGGGCAGTTGCTGCAGCAGGCTCGTGGTGAAAAAATCGAAATTGTTCTCAATTCAAACACCACCCCTGAAACTGGCGTAATCCTTGGCATGGAATCACAAATGCAACCGGGCCCCAAGGATACCCTAGTGGAAGTGCATCAATTAAATCTGGTGGGGCCTGAAGGGATTCGAGGCATTAAGCTTACAGATATCAAGCGCATGAGATTCATTAATCCAACCTTGAACGAAGAGCTACGCAGAGCGTTGGAAGTTGTTGCAACTAGCCATGATCAAATGAAAAAAACCGTCACACTGCAATTTAAAGGTGAAGGGAAGCGCGAGGTGAAAGTTGGTTATGTTGCTGAAAATCCCATTTGGAAAAGCAGTTATCGGCTTACCTTGCTAGGCAATGGCAAAGGCAGATTGCAAGGCTATGCCTCGGTGGAAAATACCACCGATGAGGATTGGAAAAATGTGCGCATGGTGTTGGTGAGTGGCAGACCGATATCGTTTCAAATGGATTTGTACCCGCCCCTGTTTGTGCCCCGGCCCACTGTAGAACTAGATAAATATGGCATGCTTCGTCCGCCTACTTACAACGGTGCAATCACTTCTGGAAATAATGGAATGGTCGCAAGCAACATGGCTCCTTCAATTCCAATGGGTGGTTTTGGGCAGTTCGGTGCAGGCGGTGGTTTCGCAGGTGGTGGCGGACAATTAGGCAATGGCGGAATGGCGAATTTTGGCCAGATGGGTGCCAATCCACGGGGGGATAATCGCTACCAAAACAATCCGATTATTCAAAATTACAATGTTCCAAATCAACCCCCAGCTAATGACCCCCTTGGAAACGCAAATAACGATGCTCAGCAACAAGCCGGTTTGCCTGCACTGCAAGCTCAGAATAAGTTGAGCTATCAGGATTTACAAAATCGTAAGCAAAACCAGAAACTGGCGTTGGAAGAGAATCTTAAAAAAGCATCACAGAAAGGGCAAAAAATAGCTTCCCAACATGATAAGCAGCTAGAAGCCGAAGCTGCTGACGAGGCAGGTGAATCTTTCCAATACCTTATCGAAGAAAAAATATCCCTCGCAAGGCAGAAGTCTGCTCTTATTCAGATTCTTAATGAAGAAATTGATATCACTCCTTTCAGTATTTTTAATGAAACGGTTCATGCCAAGTTTCCTTTGATGGGGTTAAAGTTAAAAAACAGCACCAAACAACCACTACCTCAGGGCCCGGTTACTGTATTTGAAAACGGTGCCTACGCAGGCGATGCACGATTGTCGGATATGCAACCAGAAGAAGAAAGGTTTATCAGTTATGCGGTGGATCTTTCGATGGAGGTTAAAACGGAAGTAAAGCAATCGGTCGGGCCTGAAATCCGGGTTCAATACCTCGGGGATCGGGTGCAGGCAGGGTATTCATCTAGGCAAACCAAGGTGTACACCATCAAAAACCGCGGAAAACTCGAACGCACCGCAGTGATCGAACACCCGATCCGCGATGATTGGAAACTTGCAGGGGATGTTAAAACGCTGGAGCAAAGCCGTGATTTATACCGGTTTCAAGTTGCTGCTCCATCCATGAAAACCAGTTCGTTCGAAGTGCCCGAGGAACAACCCAAAATTGAGCCAATTGCAATGCTTCCACTTTTAGATGGCAAACGAAGTGTGCTTTCAGGCAACCCAAACCATTTGGGGGTGGAACTTCAACTGTTTACTCAGGTCAAACCCCTAGAGTTAAAATCCATTGTAATCACCAAGGGCATGGTTGCTGTTGCAAGCGACTTGCATGAATCGCGAAGCTACAAACTGATCAGTCGTTCGGAACTTGATCGAAAAATCATTCTCGAGCATGTAGTGAGGCCGGAATGGAAACTTGATGATGTGGCTTTGAAACCAGTAGAAGGTTCTACCACGCTGTATCGATTCCCGTTGGAATTACCGAAGGGCAAAAGCGTGGAAAAGTTGATCGACGAAACCAAGTCGCAAGTGGTGCAGGAAAAAATTTCGACCATGGAAGAAGGAAGAATCAAGGGGTTCCTTCTTCATCCTGTGTTGAAGCCCGCAGTAAAAGCTGCATTCCAACGCACCTTGGATGTTAAAGCTGCCTTGCTTGAAACCAAACGCAAACTCACCGAGCGGGAAAAAGAATTGAAAGGTATCACCGAAGATCAAACCCGATTGCGTGCCAATCTGCAAAATGTCCCCCCAACCTCTGCCGCCTACAAGCGGTATTTAGATAAGTTTGACAAGCAGGAAACTCAAATTGAATTACTTCAAGAAGAGGTTCGTAAGTTGCAGATGGAAGAAAAGGGCCAGCAAGCGGAAGTGGATGATGTTCTTAGCGGCATCAGTGCTGAATAGGCACTCTTGCTTAATAGCTAAAATCAGAACCCCCGCTTGGCACAATATTAGTGCAACCAAGCGGGGATTCTTTCGTATAAGAGCTTAAAGATTACAAGCCAGCAAGCCTTTCACGGGAATCGCCAAACTCTGATAGTTTTAATCCCATGCGATCCATGATGGAAAGATAAAGGCTGCAAAGCTTGCGTTTGTCGTTGCCTGCGTTTAAGTAATCAAGCGACCTGCCCGTTTGCAATTTGCCACCAAGCCCACCCGCAAGTACAACAGGAACTTGCTGGCCGTTATGTGCATTCCAATGCTCGGAAACAAACATAATGCACGAGTTATCTAGAACTGTTTTATCGCCCTCTTGCATCTTGGAAAGTTTCTCGATGAGATAGGCGTATTGTTCAACATGGCAACGAACAATCGCCTGATATTCGGGCCCGGTGTTCGAGTGCGAATAACTATGATGATCATCGCGAATGTTAAGGAAAGGATAAACCTGACCCGAAAGATCTCGGCTCATCAGCATGGTTGCAATGCGTGACCGGTCGGTTTGAAATGCCAGTGCGATGATATCTGCCATCAGCCTGCAATATTCGCGGAAGTTGCTGGGCTGACCTGCAGGTGGTCGTTGATGCAACGGAACATTGGCAGCAACATTTTCTTTTGCCTGTCTGCGATTAAGCCTTTGTACATGCTGCTCGGTTTCTCTTACCGAGTTAAGATATTCATCCAGCTTAATCTGATCAAAGCCACTAACCTTGCGCTTTAAATCATTAGCCTGTTCCAAAACTTGATCAAGAATGCTGCCTTGTAACTTGCCCACTTGGCTGCCGAAAAGGCTATCGAAAGCTAGCGCAGGGTATAGTTCAATAGGGATGGGTGAATCAGGGCTGCGCCATGAAATATGGGAAGCATAAACCATGGAATACTGGCTTTCATGAAACCCACTTACTGGCTGTTCGCAACCCAAAACCAAGCTGGGGATTGCAGTTTCTTCTTCGAAATGCTTTGCTAGGCGTTGATCCATGCTGATACCGCCTTGGATGATGCTGCCTCTTTTCAAAGCTGCGCCTGAAAGAATATTTCCCGTGCACTTGGCATGGCCGCCATCGCCTTCGCGGTTATGAAGCCCGCGGATTACATTTATTTTCTGTTTGAAAGGAGCAAGTGGTTCAAGGCTGGAACCCAGTTCCATATCTGCGCCATTGCCTTTGGCCCACCATGTGGTTGGGCAGATCCCATCGCCTATGAATAAGCACGCAAATCGCTTTGGTTCTTCTTGCGCCTTTGCCAGCAGATGAGCAGATTCCAGCCACGGAAGCGCAATAGAAATCCCTAGCCCCTTAAGAAGTAATCGCCTAGATAAATTCATTGATGTGTTCATGGTTTGTTGCCTTTCGTTTCGATTACAAACTGAGAAGCCGAGAAATCCCGGCATCGTTGATTTAGGAATTGTGGACTGGTGATCACGGTTTCAAATAACGCGCCTAGTTTATCTTCATTGGTATTCAAATCTGCTTGCATCTTTTCCAACAGTGAATGATCCGAAAGTTGGAGCGACCTGCCCAATGCATAACCCAGAAGTTTTTGATTTAATGTTTTTGTAAACTCATTCTTGCGGCTGGAAAGTAAATGTTTTGAAAACTCGGGTACGCCTTTGGCTTCTTTGCCCGATGGTAGAAAAACCAAATTGTCGATGGGTCGCCCAGCGAGATCCTTGGTGCGCAATGCCCCAATTGGGTTAAAACCTTCCATCGCTAGGCCTACAGAATCAAAACGAACATGACACCGTGCGCAGCGATTATCATCGGTATGAAGAACCATAAGTTGGCGGATCGTTTTGCCCTGGGTGTCGGTTTCCTTTGCGGGAAGCACTGCGACATCAGCAGGAGGAGGCGGTATATGCTCACCCAGCATTTTGCTTACCACCCAGAAACCCCTCTTCACAGGGCTGGTGCGCTGTGGTTGGGAATTCTTGGTAAGGAAAACAGCCATACCCATTACACCGCCTCTTCCTAACTTTTGCATTCCTTCAACCAATTCCCAATCATCAGCTTTGCCGTTAAATGGCAAGCCATAGTGCTGGGCAAGCTTCTTGTTAACAAAAGTAGAATCACTGGATAATAGATCGGTGATGGGTTTGTTTTGTTGGATTAGATATGCTGCAAGCCTGGTAGGTTCTTCAAACATTGCCTGACGAAGTGCATCGTCGAATGTGGGGAAAACTTCTCTGCTTACTGCTTCGTTTTTCAGGAACTCGCGATAGCCTAGCCATTGCCCGAAGAATTCCAAGGCAAATCTACTAACTTTTGGGTCTTTTAACATTCTGCGTGTTTGCTCGCGTAGAACTTTTTCGTCGTGGAGTTTGCCACTCGCTGCAAGCTGATAAAGCTCTGCATCAGGAGGGCCTGCCCAAAGGAAATAGCTTAGGCGTGATGCCAATGCGATATCTGGAAGGGCCGCAACGCTTTTCCCAGCAGGTGATACATCCATGCGGTAACTGAAGTAAGGCGAGACCAAAATCCTGACGATTGATGCCTGTACTGCTTGTTCGATACCGAGTTCTTTGTTTTGGTTGATGTCGAGGAAAAACTTTCTAAGGCTTTGCAATTCTGGATCGGTCAATGGTCTGCGATATGCAACGCTTGCGAAGTCTTCCAGATTTTTAAGGTACACCGGAGCGATGGTTTTAAAAGTTTCTGTTCGGTATTTCAGGCCTGTTGAAACATCATCGAAGAAAATACTGATGGGGTGTTTGCTTAATTCTTCTCCTGTGGATTTTACATTAGATCGAACCAAGTAAAGCTCTTTGAACCGCTTTATGTTTTCTTCTTTAATTAAATCAGGGTCTTCTTCCTTGATGGAATCGAAATCGGGATGTTTAAGGATACTTCGCTCGGATCGTTCGAAGAAAACAAACCCGCGAAGCATTTTCTGCCAGATGTCGGTTACGAAATAAAGATCGTTCCAAAGCTGATCAATTTCTTGTTTTTCAGAATTGCTAAGTGCTAGCTTGTAAAGTGGTTGATCATCGCGGAAGAATCCTTCGATTAGATGGAAGCCTGCGGAGAGGCCACGGGTGCCATCGGCGAAATAAAACCGGTTGGGGAACAATTTGCAAAACGCCTCACCCGAAGTTTGCATCTTTTGAGCGTTTGCATGACCAGGCTCAAAAAGATTTATTGAAGGTCGATATTTCTCGTTCTTAACAGGTGTTCCTGCTGAAAGTTTTACCTGGACCATCCCTTGCGATGAACCCTCAAGCTTGCAGTTTGCAAAAAAGTTAAGGTTGCCCTTAGTGTTGAATGCTGCTGCGGGAATCTGGATTTCAAGCGCCACAGGGGCTTTTAAAATTAGAGAGTCAGGATCTGCTTTTTTGCCATCAGGCCTTGTGCCAAAGGTTAATTTTTTAAATTGGTCGGGGGCATGCTCTGAAAGAATTGCATGCAGGGTCCACTTTTTCTTCTTGGCATCGTTCAGATTTGCAGTCAAAGGGTTCGATGTTGTAAACCCACCATCAAGGGTAACAAAACCATCAGCTTTTAAATTATTGCTGGCTGCAATCTCGATTGTCAGCTTTATGGTTGGAATATTGCCAACATTAGAAAATGAATGTTGGAACCGCTGCACCGATGCAGATTTAAAATCGAAGGTGTCACGCGATTGCGCCATCTTTCTGCGTGAATCAAGATGCGCCACTGGGCTATTGCCTGCATTTGCAACGATTGCGGGCGTTTCAGGCGGGCATAGTTTCATGCTTAATTCGTTAATATCATTCGCAAGGGATTTTAAAGCTTTTGAAACTTCGGTCGATACGGTTGGTTCAAGTAAGTTTTTTGGTGCGGGGACCGCCTCCCAACTTTGGCGCAACCAACTCAGATAAAACTGGCCTTCTTCTGGGGCGCCTTTAAGAGCCTCCCACAACAAACTCATGTATTTTGAACTAAGGTTTTTATTCTTTGCCCATGCTTCCACCGAAGTTGCTTTGTCGTTTGCAGTGCGATATTTGTAAAGCCATAGCGCTGTCAGATAGGTTTCGTATTCAACTTTGTGGCCTTCATAAAACTTGAGAATGCGTTGTTCATAATATTTCTGGCGGTCTGCGAATGTGGTAACCGCATGGGGTGCAAACTTTAAACCCGTGGATGTTAACAGCGCATGATCTGCAACTTGCTGAGCAGCACCGTAATACTTTTTGAACAAACTAGGCGACATCATCAACGCCTCGCCCGTATTGTTAAAACCTTCGCCTGAGGAAGGATCTAGCGGGAATGATGCGGTAGGGCGAATATCCATCCCGGTGATATCGCGAATGGTGTTGTCAAATTCCGAATTGGTGAGTCTGCGTGGAACCACCACCCCTGGGTCGCCCGTATACTTTCGCGCCTCTTCAACCAAAATCCCTCCAACCACCTTTAACATTTCTGCTCGTAACTCCGCAGGTGGTTGCTTCGATTCCGCAGGTGGCATTTCTTCTTTCCTAAGAAAAGTCACCACATGTTCCCACTGTTTGAAATCCTCGATGGCCTTTGCTGCAGTGGTATATCGTGAAAGATCAAATTCGCCATTCTTAGTTTTTTCATTGTGACATCGCGAGCAGTAAGTCTTCATAAATGGAAGAACTTTATCCGTGAAGGCATCTGCTGCATAAGCATCTGGTGCAATAAGAAAGCATAAGCTCAAAATCGGTATGAAAGATAATCGCATGAAGCCAAAAGCTGAATTCACAAACTTAATCTCTTGGGGAAGCAATTAGGAGGGATTATTACGCAGGTTTTTACTTAATAAAGTGTAATATTTAACCTAGATACTGTCAATCAAATGCTTGCAATTAACCCCATAATAGTTGCCTAATGCATGCACTACTGACACTCCGCGCCTATTGAGCCTTCTTTATGTTTACCTACTATGATTTCAGTTTATGGTTGGAAAAACTTGCATAAAGACTGTATTATTGTTTTTTGGGCGGTATTGCCCCTGTTACCGTTGCCCCAAGGGCGCAGGCAAAACCGTTACACAAAATAACTTATGTTGGATAACCATGGGCCGTAAACCTAAGCAAGCCAGTATTCCTCAGCATCAAGACCGCAAACCTCAGCAAGAACGCAGCGTTCGTTCGATGGCCAAAATGCTTGACGCTGCCGAGGCCATTTTCGCAAAGGGCGGGGATAACTCCCTTACGGTGGATGCCGTCATAAAGCTTGCGGATACCTCGGTAGGGAACTTCTACGGCCGCTTCGGCGACCGCAACGGCCTTCTCAAAGCAATGCACGAGCGCTTTCTCTTACGGCTCGGAGGGGCGGCACATGTGGCAGTCGCAACAGCCGGTAACGAAAAAACTTTGGCAGTAGCGCTTGAGGTGTTCCTTTCGCATCTCTTCACCGCCTCGCAAGAGTACCGAAATTCGGGCCGCTTTTTCGTCCTTCATCGTTCGTCCGATCCGATCCTGCGGGCTCAGGGAATCCGGGCGAATAGCTTGTTCGCCGGCATCTTTACCTCACTTGTGCTAAGCCACCGCGAGGAGATCGCCCATGCCTCTCCCATGATCGCGGTCGATGTAGCCTGGCGGATGTTGTATGCGGTTTTAGCTCAGCAGATGATGTTCGACGATGAGGAAGTCACCGGCGTGCCGATCGCAATCCCGGCGCTGGTGAGCGAATTCTCAAGCTGTCTTGTGGCTTACCTCAAGGCAGGTTCGGCTAAGCCCTGATCGCACTTTTTGTAGATCGGGAACCTGTTCCACATCCACCTCATTGGAGTGGGTGGGTTTTGTTTTTATCAACTCAATACAAGAGACCCATGGAACGTAGTCCATGTGCTTTTACTTTTTCTCTTTTTCTTCCCCCAACTCCCAACCCTCTTATCAATGCCTTTAAGCCCACCTTTTCTTATTGAGCGGCGGATGTAAATCCGCTGGTGCTCGCGCTGCGCCTTTTTCTTATTCTTCTTTTTACTTACAGTTGTTTGATATGGGGTTTAATTTAAGACAGAGTAGTTGCGATGGGGAAGCCCCACTGCAACTACTCCATTTGAACCTTTAGATTTTGCACCTAAGGGAGATACAGAAATATTTTTGTCCTGCCATGAGCTTAACGGCCAGTTCGACAAGCTCACTGACCGTAGCAAAGGAACCCCGGTCCCTGAGCTTGTCGAAGGGGCCCGCTGTCGCCTTCGTCAACTTCGCGTATACGGAGTTTCATTCTTGGCATTTAATATCCATGGATTCCCCGCTTTCGCGGAGAATGACGGGCTATGGTTCCTAAGCCCCGAAGGGGTGAAATGAGATAGCCCGGGGTAAAGCGGAGCGCAACCCCGGGTAATAAATCCCCCATCAAATAAGCCCTGAAAGGGCGCGATAATCAGATAATCAGCTACCGAACTCTTGCGCCCTTTCAGGCAACGCCGTGAAGGATTTTATACCGGATAAATTGGGGTTTTCGTAACCGGCAAAATATGAAACAAACCAGATTCCTCCCATCCCCAACCGAAAACACTTCAGTCGGAAAGGAATCTGGCTTATGTCTAAAAGAAATCCTGTGCGTG
>CAMDHK010000102.1 GCA_945897965.1 Candidatus Kuenenia stuttgartensis
ATTATTATTTACGAAGGGTTTCAATAAATTCTTCGACACTAACGCCAGCTTGGAAATTCTTCAAGATATAGCAAAGTAGCTTCTCTTAAATTTGCCAATGCCTCTTCCATGGATTCGCCTTGGGTGGTTGTCCCGGTTTCGGGGTTCGAAGCAGTAAAACCGCCTTCGGGTGCTGGAACAATAACTGCGGTGAATACCAGTAGCTTACCTTTAAAACCTTAAGTTGATCTATTGTTTAATTTATAGCAGCTTGTTTTAATTTTATAACAAGCCTAGCCCCTGGGCCCTAGGTTAAAAGTTATGCCAATATTAGAAACGATTTAAAAAGAAGCCGCTTCTTCATTGCCCCTGCAATAGGATCAATTAAACTGGTGCTATCTCCTTACTTGGCCATTCAGGAATAGTGCAATGCTAAATCAAGAATATCTCCCTACAGTTCTTATGCTTTCACTCACCCTTGCAGGAAGCTTGCAAGCTGCAGATTTCTCGCTTTCCCTAAGACAGCAAACCGATAAAAATCAAATGCTTCAACGCACCCTCGAAAAACAATCCTGGAAAGTTAATGAAACCGCGTTCATCGTTTGTGATGTTTGGGATTATCACCACAGCATCAATGCAGTCCGCAGGTTGGAAGAATTTGCACCAACGCTTAACAAGGTGTTACAAACAGCTCGAAGCCAGGGTTCGTTGATCATTCATTCTCCAAGCGATTGCATGGACACTTATAAAGACAACCCCGCAAGATTGCGTGCAATTAATTCCCCCAAAGCAGGGAACCTTCCTCTAAGTATTGAATCTTGGTGCTCGCGAATCCCTGCAGAAGAAAAAGCCTTTTATCCAATCGATCAATCCGATGGTGGCGAAGATGATGATCCAGAAGAACATAAAGCTTGGGCGTTAAAATTGAAAGGCCTTGGCCGTAACCCTGGTATGCCTTGGAAAGCTCAATCTTCACTCATAGAAATAGATACCAATAAAGATTTTATCAGCGATAAGGGCGATGAAGTTTGGAACATCCTTGAACAAAAAGGTATCAAAAATGTTGTTCTACTTGGTGTTCATACCAACATGTGTGTTCTGGGAAGGCCGTTTGGTTTAAGGCAATTAGTGCGTAATAAGAAGAATGTTGTGCTCATGCGCGATATGACAGACAGCATGTACAATCCTAAGCAATGGCCTTATGTAGATCACTTTACAGGCCATGATCTTGTTATTTCGCATGTCGAAAGATTTGTTTGCCCGACCATCACCAGCGATCAAATCCTTGGTGGCAAACCTTTCGAATTCAAAAATGATTCTCGAAAAATCAAAGATGTTCAAACCCTGACGGATCTTAAAAAAATTGATGCTGATTCTTTGCGCAAGCATTGGAGCACGATTATGGTTCCTGCTTCTCCGGATGTTCAAGTTCTATTGCAACAGGGTAAGGTTCAATGGTACCGATCTTGTATTCGTATCCCTTCGGAATGGATATCTGAAAAAGGTGTTAACCTTCATTTGCAATCCTCTGCAAATGGTTTTAAAGCGTGGATGAATGGCAATGAGCTTGCAATAAACAAGAATGCTGAAGGCGCTTGTATTTGCGTGATCAAACCAGATTTTATCAATAAGGATGATGCAAACCTGTTGGTGATTCGAATAGAAGATGCAAAAGCGCAAAACAATCAGCTTCATCTTGCGAATCTCGTGGGTAAGAGTAGTTTATCTTTGGCTGGGAGGTGGGAAGCAAGGCTGGGGGATGATTCTTCGTGGTCGAACATTCCGTTGCCTGCGAAGTTTGGCACCAGCCCGAATGTGTTTTTTGAACCGAGCAAATAATGGCGGGATGAATGAATATTAAACTTACGGTTAAACAGGAAGCTAAAGATTTAAACATCCGGATTCGCGGGTTGCTGCCTCTTGCATATCATTCTTGTCTGGAAACAATTTCTCCTACTTCCATGGGTTCAGCAGGGCTGAAATACGATAAAGAAGGCAGAGTGGCTTGGGATGAAATCTGGACTACTTTTTGCGACCTTGCGATGGCAGGCGGCCCTCCTCACCGAGGGAAATTTCTTGGCCAACCTAATCCCGTTGATGTTTCTAAAGATCCTGAAAAGTCTAAAGCAGTGGTTTCTGAAATCATTCGAGGTATTCAGTTGACCACGGGCATGAAAGCTTCAATTGGTGATGAAATAAACTCGGTATTGCTTGAATGTGAATCTGAAACAATGGCTGCGTGGATGCACCGTGCGATCGTTGCTGAAAATGTTTTCGCTGATCATTTGGGAAATGTGGTACACCTTCCTTCGGGGCCAGATTTTCGCATTGAAAAAGAAATCAAGAATGTGATTGTCTGCGTTGCGAAAACTTGGCATTACTGGGATGGGCACATGTCCGAAAATGAAAAAGCCAAAGCGGGAAAGGTCATGAATGATGCCCCACTTATAATCCCTCCGCAGGCTTCCAATAATGAAATAATTACTGAAGCTTATACCAAAGCTGTCATTGAAACACTTGAAACCGTTGGTGCAGCATTAAAATTCGAAGGTAAAACCGCATCTGAATATGGCTGGGTTGGATTTGAATGCCCGGATGAAAAATCCGCAGCATGGATGGTAAGGGCAATCATCGCTTGTAATATTCTTGCCCGTAGGGAAATTGCAACCTTGTTACTTCCTATATTTATTGAGCATACAAGCGATTATCCTCTGACAAGAATGTTTGATTTTCTTACTGCAATTCGGAATGTTTATGAATACCAACTCGAGATGGGCGAGGTGTGAATTCTCATTAAATTAAGGATCATTCATGCGAACAAGAACTCTAGTCTTCCGGTTGTTATTTCTTTTTTTATCGGTATTAATCGGGCCTTTATCTGCATGGGCTGTGGAGCAACCTAAGAAAGTAAACCCACCCAATATTGTGATCTTTTTAGCTGATGATCAGGGCTGGGGCGATCTGTCTTGCAATGGGAATACGATGTTGAAAACCCCCAACATTGATTCGCTTGCGAAAAACGGTGTTAGGCTCGATCGCTTTTATGTCTGCCCAGTGTGTTCCCCAACCAGAGCGGAGTTCTTAACAGGTAGGTATCACCCCCGCACTGGGGTGCGTGGTGTTTCCACGGGTTTGGAACGGCTTAACCTCGATGAAAAGACCCTCGCTGATTCTTGCAAAAATGCTGGTTACGCCACCGCAGCATTTGGTAAATGGCATAACGGAAGCCAATGGCCTTATCATCCCAACGCTCGGGGCTTTGATGAGTATTACGGTTTTACTTCAGGTCATTGGGGTGAATACATTGATCCGCCTTTGGAGCATAATGGTGCACCGGTAAGAGGCAAGGGGTTTACCGTGGATGATTTCACTAGCCATGCCATCGATTTTATTGAAAAGAATTCTGCAAAGCCTTTTCTTGTCTATTTGCCTTACAATACGCCACATTCTCCTTTTATTGTACCCAAGCCTTTCTGGAACAACTTTAAAGATAAGGCGATTCCGCAGAGGGGTGTTGAAGGCGATCGTGAGGATATTGATGTGACCCGTGCGGTTCTTGCGATGTGTGAAAACATTGATGTCAATGTGGGCAGGGTTCTTTCTAAAATCGAAAACCTTGGAATCAAAGAAAACACGATCGTGCTTTATTTCTCTGATAATGGGCCAAATAGTTTTCGATTCAATGGCGGAATGAAAGGCCGCAAGGGAAGTACAGATGAGGGTGGAGTGCGCTCGCCTGGTTTTATTTCTTGGCCTGGTAAGTTGCCTGCGGGAAAAACTGTGGTACAAATTTGTGCCGCGATCGATATTCTTCCCACGCTTCTTTCGCTTAGTGGTATTAGCAGGGTTGGCGATAAGCCTCTTGATGGTAAGGATCTTTCGAAATTGTTTTTTGATGCTGACCCACAATGGCCTGAGCGCATGATTTTTTCTAATTGGGCAGGAAAAACAAGTGTACGAACAGAGCAATATCGGCTTGATGATAAAGGGGCGTTGTTCGATATGAAAAATGACCCTGCGCAAACTAAGAACATTGCAGTTAATGAACATGAAGTTGCAAAGAAGTTAAGCGATGCGGTGGCGCAATGGCGAAAAGAAGTGATCCCTAAAAAGTATGATGAACGCCCTATTCCTGTAGGTTTTACTCAAATGCCCAGAACGCCTTTGCCTGCAAGAGATGGCACTACCTCGGGCAAGATAAAGCGTAGTGCCAATGCGCCCAACTGTTCGTATTTTGTAAATTGGACAAGTAAAGAGGATCGCATCAACTGGGATATTGAAGTGAATAAGCAAGGTACATATGCGGTTGAGATTTTGTATGCCTGCCCATTAAAAGATGCGGGGGCAACGATCGAGATAAGTTTTAATGATAGTAAATTGATTACGAAGGTTGTTCAGGGTTGGGACCCGCCATTGATCACGGATCAAGATGTGATAGCAAGGCCTGTTGCGGAATCTATTATGAAAGATTTCAAGATATTAGAAGCGGGAAAGATCAAGCTTTTGAAGGGAAAGGGGGATCTTGTTTTAAAGGCGCTTGAGATTCCTGGCAAGGAAGTCATGCAAGTAAGGGCCGTCAATCTTAATCTGATTTCTGAATAGGCTCATAAGGTTTTTATTAAAGAATGAATGAAGGGTGCAAATGAAAATCAACATTGTTCGAATGATTGGGCTGATTCTTTTTGGGATTTCGATTGGTGTTGTAAATGCTGATGAAAAAAGCTTGAAAGTTGCAATTTATCATGGTGCGGGGGCAAGTAAGAGTGTAACCATTTTGGAAAAAGCGTTGCAGAAGTATTCCAATCTGAAAATTACAATGGTGGGTGCAGAAGATATAGCGAAAGGGTGTTTGAAGGATTTCGACATCATCATTCATCCGGGTGGCAGTGGCGGTGGCCAAGGAAAGGCTTTAGGGGAAAAGGGGCGTGAAGAGGAGAGGAAATTCATTAGGAATGGTGGGGGATATTTAGGGATTTGTGCTGGTGCGTACTTGGCAACTTGTGATTACGAATGGTCATTAAACATTTTAGATGCCAAGGTGATTGATAAAAAGCATTGGGCTAGGGGATATGGCCCTGTAGAGGTAAGCATCACTGCGGACGGTAAAAAAATCTTGGGGATCATGGTGGATAAAGAGACCATTTACTATCATCAAGGGCCATTGCTTGCCCCTGCTGAAAATCCTGCGATAGTGGATTATAAAATTCTTGGAACCTTTGCAAGTGAGATTGCAAAGAACGGAGCGGCCGAGGGAGTAATGAAAGGCACTACAGCAATAGCTGCAGCGCCTTTTGAAAAGGGACGGGTATTTTGTTTCAGCCCGCATCCTGAAAGAACAGAAGACCTTGTGGATCAGGTTTACCGGGCTATCATCTGGGCTTCCAGGAAGTAAATTTACTTCCCTTTGTTTCCCAATGCTTCGCTGATTTCCATAAGTTTCTTACGCAGCAATTCCGGTTCGTAATCCGAGATGCTTTTCAGCGTGATCACTTCTTCATCATCATCAAACTTCTGCAATTTTTCTATCACACCTGGCTTGTTGATTTCGCTGTTGAATTTTGAATTATCCAAAGTAATCATAGTCACTAAGAAGTTGGGGTTCTTCACTAGTTTGACCAGATTGCTGGCACTTGAAATATCAGATAGATAATTGATGAAATCATCTTTGAAGTCGGCTTTGTCCGAACGCGAAGCTTTCACGGTTATATCCAAGACTTCTTTAACCCGGGAGATGCGGTTCTGGTAGGGATGGATGTTGAGCAAAGAGGAAAGTTCGGTGACAGGTGCAACGGTACCTTTTTTTCCTTCATTGAGTTCTTCGCTTATTACTTCAAGCAGGGAAGCCAACTGCCTAGCAGATTCGTAATCGGGGGAGATTATTTTTCCATCGGGGCCTGGCTTGGTGTAAAGGCGGAGCAATTCTTGAACAGTTCGTGTAACCGTTGCCTTGTCGAGTTTTTTAGCTCGAAGTTTTGCGAGGGCAACATCGCAGGCTTTGGAAAGTTGGATGCTTGCTGACTTAATGGTTTCGGGGTTGCCAAACGGCCTTTCATTGCTGGATGCAAGGATGCTGTTTAGCCCTTTTACAATTTCATCGATTGGGGTTTCAGAAGCAATCAAAGCAGCCTCAACAAGTGAAGTGGGCCATGATCTTAAAAGTGGTCTTCCAGGGGAAACGCGGAGCAGAGGGCGCTGTGCTAGGTGAAAACTGTAGCCACGTACTTGTCTGAAGCCAGGGTATTTCAAATCATGATGGCAGGCAAAGCAGTCGCTATGGGCCATGGCTATTTCGGGCCAAGAAGCTTTTGCCAATTCTTGTTGAGCTGCAATTTCTTTGGGTGCATTTGGGCCCATCATGATTTCGGGCCAAAGCATGGTAGGGTTTTTGTTGGCAAAGTCTGCACGGTCTGCTGCAAGCTTTACGGTTTCTTTGAGTGAGACTAATGCGCCGACCAGTGCTAACCGGGTTTGGAAGAAATCAACTTCTTCGAGATGGTAATTTGTTTTCTTTTCAGCGTCTGCATTTTTGAAGTAGGGCACGCTTTTTGGATCGCGCCAGTGCTGGGGTTCATTCTTGGAGAAGGTTGCGATTTCTATAGGTGGAAGAGGAGGGTGGCCTGCAGCGAACATGGCATGGGTTACAACTTTGCCTTCGCCTGCGTTGCCAATATGGCAAGAAACACAAAGCATCGAACGAACTTCGGGGTCGCGTAGATCCCGCATGCCGAGGGCATGCTTTTGGCCTGCGGTTTTTTTGCGCCAATTGAATTCTGCATGTTCACCAAGCCATTTGGAGGAAGGGCCATGGCAACCTGCACAGCTTACGCCATCAAGTTTGTCGAGGCCGCCAATATCCGCCTTGGCGGAAAGATCACCCATTGCATGGCAATTAAGGCATCCGGTTTCTTGTTTGGTAACATCCTGCCCAAGGATTTCGCTCATTCTTTTGCCACGGGGTCCAACCAGCACAGCGTAGGCTTGAGCATGTTTGTCGTGCGTTTTCCAGATGGAGTATTCCGTCATTAGTACAACATCCCAAGCACGGAGTTCTTTACTCGCAGGGTCTTCGCTTGGTAATTGGTTTCCCTTAGGTAGCGCATGGCATTCGCCACACTTTGCAGCAGACTGGTATTTTAAATCAGCCCAGGCATCTTTTTTTTCTTGAGCGTTTGAGCCTGTGGGCAACAAAAAAGAAATCAGGGAAGCGATCAGCAATCCCTGAAGAGGTTGGATCTTGATGAGTGTCATTATTTATCTCCTATTTGATTCCAACGCAATTTGCAAGGATCGAAATACTGATGAAAAAGTACCGATCGATTTTTCATTTCTGGGATTCAAACCGAACTTATCTTCAAACAAACTCGGACTATCGAACCCCTTAGGGAATACATCTTTCAATAAATTTCCCAGTATGACAAGTTCTTTTGTGAAATCTTTTGGAACTCCTTGTGGGTCGAGGTCATCCCAGGAATTATGAATGGCCGCCAAGCCTAGATATAGCTGGGCAAATTCATCCCATGAACCTTTTTCTGCGCTAGTTTTACCTGAATCAATCAGCTTCTTTGCAAGGCTTAGCAACTGGGATTTATTCCAAGTCGGGCTTTTTTCCAAATCCAGTGCCGCTATTTCCAGTTGCTCTATCGCCTTTTTGCATGATTGCCCCACCTTGCTTGGTTGAGCTCCAAATTGATTCATCTGCAGGGATACTTCTGCTGGAAAAGCCTTTACTTTGCTTTCTTCTAATACAAGCTTCAAGGCGTTGCCATTGAACCAACCACCCCAGGGTAATGAGCCTGGTTTGTTTGAATAGCCACCTTGGTATTTTTTGCTATTGAGTTTTAAATCTTTATGGCAACTGAAGCAATCAAACTCGGTGAATTCGGGCCAAGGGGTTTTATTACCATCAACGCCATGTAAACCACTTGTTCGGTCTTCCAACAATTGTAGTGCGATTTTTGAACTTTGGATCTGGCCTACGGCCCATGCCTTGGCATTAAAATCTGGATACCTTTTTAAATCATCCGACATTTTCCAATGTTTGGGGTATTGGGCAGAATATGCAGAAAGTTCAAAATTCAATCTAGGGTGGCCCGCTGCTATTAAGTCGTGGTTAACTTCCATTCCTTTTTTTGCATTGCCGACATGGCAATCTGCACACATTTTATTTCGGCTGGATAAATCTTTGGTGTTAGTCAGGCCGAAATCTTTTTCTTTTTCTTGCGCACTAAGCTTCTTGAATTTTTCTGTAAAGTGAACCGAGATATAACTTGAAGATGACCCATGGCATGATTCGCAACCAACGCCTTCGGTTAGGCTGAAGCCTGGACCTGCGTGCTCAGATTTTCCTTGATTGGAGGAATGGCAGTTCAAGCATAGTTGGGTTGCCCCGGCGCTTCCCGGCCCGGTGTTATAAAGGTTTTTTACGATTCTATCTGATCTTGTGTTGAATAATGAAGCGTAGGCTTTATGGTGGGGATCAAACCCAGTCCAAGTGGTGTATTCGCTAAAGGGAATACCTTTGCCTAGATTTTGATTATGGCAAGCTGCTGAGGCGCAGGAGGGCGCACCTAATGGCGTAAAAGGCTCTTTTTCTGCAGCAATAATTGGGGAAGTTCTAAAACAAATAAACATAGCGCCCATGGTTAACAGGGCAAATTTTTTAAGTGCTTTGGCTTTTAAAAAGGAAATCATTGGAAGCCTACATACCGTTAAAGGAACAACCATCCCTATTTATAAATTACCACACGACTTAACATTTGTTGTTTTTATTTATCTTGATCTTCCAATTCAGGGAAGATTTGATCGGAATTAGCGGAATAATCGAAATAGCATGGGAAAGCCCTTCAGCGGTTAACCTCTTCAATTATTTTTCTTTAATTCCATGGCTTTGAGAAGTTCTTTGAAACCTGGGAGCTCCCTAATGGATTCCAAGTCTGGGTTTTTCTTTAGAAATTCAAGATCGGATAACCCTGCAAGCACAGCTTGTTGCAGTATCATCACGGAAGTTTTTCCCAAATCGTTTACCAACTTGGTTCGTTCCGCATCAGAGAGCTTTTCCTGATTTTTCACTGATGGAATTGCGCGGGATGCAAGCGATGCTGCTTTGATCATATCGGTGGGTTTGGGGTTGGGAAGTTTTTGTGCTGCTTCAATGGCTTCAAGAGTCACGCTCGGTTTTATTGCAAAAATTGCTATTTCTGCCCCTAGTAATAATCGGTTTCGTAATTGATCAGGGGGTAGGGATGGGTTTTGTTTTGAAAGGCTGAGTGATTCGTTGAAGAGGATGAAAGCTTCGGGGGCACGATTTTTTTGGGCAAGGAATATTGCTAGCTGATCGATCGATTGCGCAAGTTCTTCGGTTTCTTTTTCGCCCTTGGGGTTAAAGGTAAGAAGAGTTCTGCGAATTGCGATGAGAGATTTTAAATACTTCTCTGCATCCGGGGCCCTAGCAGAAGTTTGCATGATGTTGGCAAGCGATGCGGTAGGAAGTACTTGGGCAAGGATCAGGGAATTTGACGTCTTTTTTGCAGCTATAATAATTTCGAGCGCTTTCGAAAACGAAGTTTCTGCCTTAGCAGTAAGATTGCGAGATAAAGCCCACATGCCTTGGTTACCTAGGGTTTTTACAAGCTCGAGCCTATAATCTTCAACATCGGGAAATTTTGCCACCAATGCAGTCTGCAATTCCCGTGCTTTTTCAAATTCCTTTTCTGCTTCTTCTGGTTTTTTGTTCGACACAAGATGGATGGCCCACTCGTTTAGATTACGTGAAAGCTCTAGGCTAAAGCCCGGGGTTTCTGGATGCTTTTCGACAAGTTTGGTCAGCAAGGCACGCCCTTCCTCCCAAGGCTTTTCCGATTTCATTCCTTGATTAAGATCCTTGAGGTAATTCCCAAGGTTGATCAAAGCCAAAGCTTGCTGAAATGGATAGTCGGTTTGTTCGGGAAACTCCGAGGCTAGTTTCATGAATTCGCTTGCAGCGCCTTCAAATAGTTCGATGGTTTCTTGTGGGTTTTTAGCAACCTCGACCAACCCGGCTCTTGTTAGCCTGGCACGGGCGAGCTCTTGTTTGATCTCGATGGAATCAGGGTTTTTTGAAGCAAGGTCTTGTAGTTGCTGAAGCGATTGGGCTGAGACTTTATCGGCATCTTTATTTTTCCCGAGGCTTTCCAACAACACACTTTCATTTAACAAGGTGCGTGATAATTCCAGATTGTATTCGATGGAATCGGGGAATTCCTTGGTTAGTGCCTTTAGATCTTCCAAGGCTTTTAGATAAAGGGGCTCAGCTTCTTTTAATCGGTTTTGCACCTGTAATTGTATGCCTCGATTATTCAAACCGGCTGCTAGATCCTTGCGGATATCAGGCACCCAGGGCACATCTTTGGCAAGTTTTTCGCGTATGCCCATAGAGCGATCAAAGGCACTTTCGGAAGCCTTGGTGTTTCCGGATGATTGCAATAGGATGCCAAGGTTGTTCAAACTATTGGCAAGTTCTTGTCTATAAAAAGGTGTTGCAGGAAAGTCAGAAACCAATAAATCTTGGATTTCCATTGCCTTGGTGTAGGCACTTTCTGCAACCGGAATATCCGTATCTCGGAACAACTTGCCTTTCTGATTCCAAGCAGAGGCAAGATCAACCCGATAATCAGGGTTGCTTGGGTTTTGGGTGACAATTCCTTGGGCTATGGTAAGAGCTTTTTCAATTGTCGTTTTGCACTCTTCGAAGCGACCGAGATCTTGCAGGGTTTGTGCAAGGCCCAAAAGCCCCTTCACCAAATTTTGCTTCTGGAGGGAATTGGATTTATCCTTTGCGACGATGTTTTCCAGCTTCTTAACAGTGGCAAAAAGAGATGCCATGGCTGGTTCTAGTTTGCCCTGCGAGCGCAGCAACTGCCCAAGATTAAATTCGCTGGCTGCCTGCTTGGAAAGTGTTTGCTGATTTTCCGGAAGAGTGGATCGCAGTTCGATTGCCTTACGGTATTCGGGTTCTGCTAGGTTGGGTTTTCCTTGCTGGTTGAACAATAGTCCCAGAGCTTGTTTGCTATCTGCAAGGTCTGCAAGGAAACCTTGGTTGTCAGGTTTGAGTTCGTAAAGCTTAGCAAGTTGTTCGATGGCTTGCTGCAAGTTTTTTTCAGCATCCTTAAAGTTGCCCAGCATTTCTTCAATGGATCCTAGTTGCATCAAGGTGCGTGCAGTTTGCCAGCGGACTTGTACATCTTCAGAGCGGTAATCAAGAAATCGGGAAAGGAAAGTTTTTGCTTCCTGCAAAAGTTCGCGTCTGATCCGTTCCATGCGGGGTTCGTGTGCCAGGCGATTCTGCCCTACCTTGGTAAGCATCTGGTCAACAGCAGCAAGTGCATCTTGGAAGTTTCTTTCCGCTTGCAACTTTTGTTGTTCTGCGATGTTTCTTTCAGAAACAGCTTCTTCTTTTAGGCGCAAGTTTTCATCGGCTCTGATTTTTTCTCGGCCTGCAAGTATGTAACCACCAACTGAAACGCCCAAGACCATGAAAAATGTCATTAATATGAGTGCGGTTATAGCTGGTTTTCGCTTGGCCCATTTCCAGGCATATTCATACAAGGGAGTAGGCCTTGCTAGAATCGGTTCGCCTACTAGGTATCTACGTAGATCTTCTGCTAGGGCCCCTGCAGTCGCATACCTTTTCTTCGGGTCTTTTTCCAAGCACTTCAAACAAATGGTGCCGATATCTGGAGGAAGTTTGGTGTTTAACCTTACCGGGTGCACAGGTTCTTTGTTGATGACTTGCGTGATGGTATCCATCACCGTCTCGCCTCGGAAAGGCGGAATACCCGTGATAATATCGTAAAGAATTGCGCCTAAGCCGTAGATATCAGCAGCGGGCCCAATTTCTGTGGTTTTTCCCATGGCCTGTTCGGGTGCCATGTAACTGGGGGTGCCCATGATCGCACCATCCCGGGTTTGAATGGAATCGCCTTCCAAAGTTTTAGCCAAGCCAAAGTCGGTGATCTTGGGAACAAATAAATCCAATGGGATGGTTTCGAAATCTACATCTTCACCCGCTTGATCGGGGGGCGATAGCAGAATGTTGGCAGGCTTCAAATCCCGGTGGACGATCCCCTTACGATGTGCAAAATCTATTCCCTCTGCGATTCCCCGCATCATGGTTGCTGCTTGCCTGGCGGTGGGAATGTTGTTTTTAAGTCGCGAAGATAAAACTCCCCCAGAAACAAACTCCAGCGAAAAGAATGGAAGATTATCTATTTCTCCAATTTCGTATATTTTTACGATATTGGGATGGTCAAGCTTAGCGACGGCCTCTGCTTCGATTCGGAAGCGAGCGATTTCTATTTTGCTGGCGCGCCCTGCTGATAAAATCATTTTCAATGCAACAAGTCGTTTTAATCCCGTTTGCCTAGCTTTGTAGACAACGCCCATTGCGCCCCGGCCTAACTCTCCTACGATTTCATATCCTTCGGGGGCCTTTGCAACGACATTTCTAGTCTTGGGTTTCTTCGTTACTGGACTGGTTTGTGATCCGCTTACGATTTTTACGTTTTGATGAACCCCGGTTTGTTCTAATGCGGGATTACTCAAGGGTTTCGTTGAGGTATCAAAATTCGGCTGTTTTTGAACTCGTGTATCAGTGCCTGGCACCATGTCCAATGTTGCTTGATGGCCTCCCGTGTCTGTACCGGAATTTTGATTCGTTGGGCTATTTAGATTTGGTTTTTTCTGAATACGTGTATCAGTGCCTGGTCCCATTTCCAAAGTGGCATTTGGATTGTTTATCGCTTCAGTTTTTTGGACATCCACGGTTCTGGTGTCGTTTGCAGCATAAGGTTTTGATTGCGTGTGCGAAATTGATTCAGGTTTTAAAAGTTGTGAATCTAGAAAGGTACCTTGCAAATCTTGAGTAGCTGATTGGTTGGAGTTTGACTGTTCATTAGGTGGTGCGGTTGGCACTAGGGTGTTATCAATTGATTCGGGGTTTAAAAGTTGCGAATCGAGTAGGGTGCCTTGTAAATCTTGAGTAGCTAAAAGTTTGGAATTGGGTTCTTCATCAACCGAATTTGGCACTAGGGTGTTTTCAATCGAATTAGTTTGGTCAGAAAAAACCAGTTTTTCAGTTGTGGATGGGAGATAGCTATCTAAAAGGGTGCCGGTTCCATCGGAAGACTCGATTTCCAATAGTTTTTCGCCGCAGGTAGGGCATTCGGCAATCAGGGTTGTATTGCTATCATTTGTTGTAAATGAATGGCCATTTTTGCATATAAACATAATGTTTTTGGAGTAAATCCAATCCCTAAAATAAGATCAGCATTGAGATTATTTAAAATCCATTGTATTGGATCATTCTGGCAGGTAATTCTGTGTAAATAAAGCATAAAAACTTGGGTTTCAAGCATCTATTTAAACTTTGAATGGATAAAATGAATTAGGTTTCCCGATATTAAGTAAGATTGTACCGTGATTTCAAAGGCCTCTTGAGTTAAAATAGATAATTTGGTACGATTAGGCCTATGTTTCTTTGAGACAACCTGCTTGTGAAAATAGTTGAAGTATTTAACATTTGGGCCAATTCTAATAGGCTGCCCCCGAAAGTTGGCAAGCTGGATCGCTATTTGCTTTCTCGAATGCTGCAACTTGAGGCCCTTGAAGGCCGTATCACCCCCACAACTTACTCCGTTGTTAATACTTTTGATTCAGGCACTGGTTCCCTAAAAGATGCTATTACTCTGGCCAACACCACCGCTGGCAATGATCAAATCATCTTTAACTTAACTGGTACCACCCCTTACACCATTACACTTGGGTTGGCGTTGCCTACTATTGTTAGTGCCAGCACCGCTATTGTTACTGGTGGCACCGCAGGCACTCTTACCATCACTGGCCTTGGTGCTTCCTCGCTTATTATTAATGGTAATAATGGTAACTTTAGTATTTTCAGCATCGCCTCTGGTGGCGATTTATCAATTTCTGGTGTGACTATTTCCGGGGCCCAAACCTCTAGTCAGGGTGGCGCTTTTAATAACTCTGGCACCCTCAACATCGCCAATTCCAC
>CAMDHK010000103.1 GCA_945897965.1 Candidatus Kuenenia stuttgartensis
GCACTAAGCATGATGTATTTATGGAACGGTTTCCATTGACCACCGTTTGCGATCAACCAAGCTGCGAGGTGATCGAGCAATTCCGGGTGGGCATTTTCAGCTCCGCTACGACCAAAATTACCCGAGGTCTCGACAATCCCACGGCCAAAGTGATGCTGCCACAATCGATTAGCCAAGACACGGTAGGTGAGAGGATTTTCGGTCGATGCAATCCACTCGGCAAGAGCGAGCCGCCTTCCGGACGACTTTGCGTTATTCGCAGCTTCCTGAATCGGCCAATCTTTCCAGGTAAGAACTGCAGGAACTGCGGGTGGGACAACGGGCCCGGGATTGTTTATATCTCCACGCCAAAGAAGGTGGGTAGGCTTCGGGTTCGGGGTGGAGTCAATGAGTGCCATGATCCCTTTTTCTGGATCTTTCAGTTTACCTTTTTCAACAGTGTTGCCTGACAAAGGCAGATCTTTTTTGGAAGTTCCGTTAAAGATCGCCAGAACTTGGTAGTAATCTTTCTGCGAGATGGGGTCGTACTTGTGATCGTGGCAACGGGCACAGCCAAGCGTCATACCCATGAAGGTGGTAAAGGTCGTGTTTATGACACCATCAAGTTCATCAAGGCGATATTTTTCAATGTCCTTCGGAGTTTTGCCCATATTATCGTCATTGGATGGTCCATTACGCCCAAATCCAGTCGCTATTAGTTGTTCCTCTTGTGCATCCACTAGTTCGTCGCCAGCGAGTTGTTCGCGGATGAATTGCGCAAATGGCTTGTCATTATTAATACTTTTAATCACATAATCACGATAACGCCAAGCGTTAGGGCGAGGGATGTCATTATGAAAACCGCCACTATCAGCGTAACGGGTAAGGTCAAGCCAATGCCGGCCCCAGCGTTCACCGTATGCAGAGGAAGCGAGCAGTTCATCAACCACTTTTTCAAACGCATTGGTGGAAGTATCATTCAAAAATTTCTGGATTGCCATCGGACTAGGGGGTAAGCCTATGAGGTCAAAATAGGCCCGACGCACCAAGGTAGTTTTATCGGCTTGGGGCGAGGGTTTGAGCTCTTTGGATTCGAGACGGGCAAGCACGAAAGCATCTAGCGGCTGACGAACCCAATCCTTCTGCGCAATTTTTGGGATTGGTGGGCTCGCAAGCTTCTGCAAGGCCCAGTGATTGCGGCTGGCAAGTTTAGTCTTGGCAACTGTAGGGCTAATTCCATCCACCCATCGAGTCAAGGTCTCAATCTCATCCTGCAGCAATTGCCCTTTTGGCGGCATGTGTGGCATTCGACCCGGTTGTACCATCTGGATCATCAGGCTCTCGGTTGCTCGGCCCGGTACCATAGCCGGCCCAGAAGATCCGCCCGCAAGCACTTTTTCAGCCGTTGTCAGATCCAACCCACCCCGGATTTTAGCTGCTTCGGAATGGCACGAAACACAATTCTTGACGAATACCTGCCTTACTTTGGCAAATGAGTCTGTCTCCACATCAGCAGCACAGGTATCGGTAGAAAAACAAAACGCAGTCAGCAGCAATACAACCCTGAAAAAGTAATGAACAAGTCTCATGTCGGAATCCTGATTTGACTGCACAAAAGAATACTCTATCGTAAAGGATCACCTGACCGTGGTCAATCACATTACCCTTTCTGCAAAACCTAAGTTGGCAGTAAGAGAACTTGCATCCCATCGGAAAACTTTGGCTAAAAATTAAATGCCACCGCCTACCTACTGGGCAACAGTAACTTTGCGATTAAAAACCTAATCCAGGTGAAGGTCGATAGATATTAATTAGTAGAAGACTCTACAATTCAGATGACACTATTCTTCCTTGTATCGAAATATGAATATAGGAAGATAGCTTTAAGTTTTAAGATTGTTTGAATTTAAACTGATTATCTGTGTGTCATCAAATAACCAAGAGAACAGCCTCGGCTTCCTATAAGCCGCTGCAAAGAAATTACTATCCCTTTTGAAAAGGGAAGCCCTGCTGGAATCAAAACAATAAAAGGACATTGACAATGTATTCCTACCAAATAAATCGGGTCATTCTAGGGTTTGTTGTGTGCTGAGGTGGGGCCACCAATTTGCGAGGCGGTTCGCTTTCACACGACAAAGTGATCGATTTGCTCAATGCCTTTTTTGATCCAGTTTACATCTCCCACGAAAAGGGAGACGCACCCGAAGCAGATAAAAAACAATGGCATCGCATCTACCGCGAAGCAAAGGAGATCCGTGATCGCCCTGCAGTCTGGATCATCTACAACCCGGCGAAATAATTTTTCATTGAGTGGCGGATGTATTTATAAGGGCACTTTCTTAGCAAGAAGCGTTAGCGACGGTAGGAAACACTATTTAGCTTTATTAGCCGCAGGCATGACTGTTTCCTGATAAAAAATCTCCATCCACTTGCCATCACGAAGAACATAAAGAGAGGAACTTTGTAAATCGTTAAACTTAATCTTTTTACCCTTGTGATTTCCACTGTAATCTAGTTTGTAAAATATAAAACAAACCCCAGGCTGAATCTGCAACAACGATGTTTTCCCCATGGAATACGACTCCAAATCCCAATCCTTCAAATTCATAATAAAATCAGTTTTTAGTACTTCAGAACCATCAGCCATAAAGCACCGCGCATCATCAGCCATGTAAGTCTTAAAGAATTCTTGGTTTTTATCTTTCATCGCAACCCATGAATCTTTTTCCATTTTCGTCAACAGTGAAAGCAATTCTTTTTCAGAACCACCTTGCTGAGCAAAAAGATCAAAAGACATTGAAACGCAAATAAACAAAGCAACTAAAAAGAATCTCATAATAAACCTCATAAATGATAACGCGTAAAATGTAACATCTTAAAATAAACCATCTTGATCAAACAATAACAAGAACATTATTTGAGTATTAACAAATGCAAATAAAAACCAGCTTTTGCCAAGCAATAACCCAACTCAATCTAACAGAGGATTGCTAGCAAGCAAAATAAATGCTAGTATCCTTAATTGATTAATACCAGCTAAAGACGCAAAAAATTTACTAAAGAAATATAAAGCGAATGACAACAATTGCAATGGTGGTTCTATTCGCTGCGATCCTATTAATTATTATTCATTCGATCCTTGTAATATATATTGCACCCACTTTCTGGAATTGGGAATTAACTCCACTCCAAGATTCTGATTGCCCAAAAACAGTAGTCTGCTTAAATCTGAGGGGATTAGATCCTTTTTTAACAACAGCTCTGCCTGCATTACTTAATCAAGATTATCCAAATTACGATGTAATCATCGTGGTTGACCATCCGGATGATCCTGTTTACGAACTTGCAGAAGAAGTAATTAAGGCAAGCAATAGAAACAATGTGAAATTAGGAGTGCTAAAAAACCGAAGGGAAACTTGTAGCCTTGTAAACAGTTCATTGATTCAAACCATACAGAACAATCTAAATGATTATGAAGTGGTTGCAATGATTGATGCAGATGCAATGCCACATAAAACTTGGCTGCGAGAATTAATTGCGCCATTACTAAACAAAAAAATTGGAGCTGTAAACGGTCAACGTTGGTACTTCCCCCCGCGAGCCAATATGGGCGATCTAATCCGCTATCTCTGGAATATTGCTGCGGTTCTTCAAATGATATTCTTTAAAATCCCTTGGGGCGGATCTTTAGCTATCCGGATCGATGTTTTACAAAAATGCAATGTTCTTGATTACTATGAAAAGGCATTGGTTCAAGATGTGCCTCTCTTTGATATCCTAAAAAAACAGGGATATACTATTGAATTTGCACCCTCAATCCTCATGATTAATCGAGAGTCTGTAACCTTATCTTCACTGGTTCCATGGATACAAAGGCAGTTACTCTGGGCGATTCTCTATCATTCATCGTGGTGGAAAATTGTCATGCATGGCATGCTGGTAACTCTCGTCCCCCTTTTATTATTAACCCTGATTGCAACCAGCACTTTTCTCAATCAGCCTTTTATTGCAATTCTGGCAACTTCCAGCTTAATTGGGTACGGTGTAATTACGTTATGCCAATTATTGTTATTGGAATACCTTGTCCGGAGAATAGTAAAAAAACGAAACGAATGCACCAAATGGCTGAACCCATTAAAAGTTATAGCCTTCTTTCCAGCAATGATTCTTACCCAACTGCTTTACCCTAAAGCACTTTTATTCGCGTTGTTTTCACGAAACATCGAGTGGCGTGGCATTAATTACCAAATTGATGCACCGTTAAAAGTGAAAATGCTAAATTACGAGCCCTACAAAATCAGAGCGCGAAAGAATAAAAACAGTTCGCTTTAGAACATCAATTATTTGTCTTTCCCAAATAGCATTTTTTGAATAAACCCCGAACGATTTCTTTCTTAAAGCTACCAACTACAATAAGATGTATTGCTGTTGTTTAATATAAATCAAGGAATGTGGTCATGATTAATAATCAAAATGAAACAAATACACACATCCATATTTCGCCCATAGCAAGGCCCCGCAGATTAAGAGTTTCGCCTTGGATTCGTAACATGGTTTCTGAGCATCGTGTAACCGTTAACGACCTAATATGGCCTGTATTCATTCAAGAAGGAAATAACTTAAGAACCCCGATTGCATCCATGCCGGGCGTTGAAAGGTTATCCATCGATTTATTAACCTTAGCAGTAAAAGAAGCGCGCGATCTTGGTATTCCAGCAATCGCTTTATTTCCTGCAACACCTGCAAATTTAAAAACACAAGATGGCGAAGAAGCCTTCAATCCTGAAAACCTAGTATGCAGAACAATTCGTGCAATTAAATCTGCGGTCACCGACATCGGAATAATATGCGATGTTGCCCTAGATCCTTACACCTCGCATGGTCAGGATGGACTAGTTCGTAACGGCATTGTGGTGAATGACGAAACCGTAGAAGTATTGTGCAAACAATCAGTTGTGCAAGCTCGGGCAGGATGCGATGTAATAGCTCCATCAGACATGATGGATGGCAGAGTGGGCGCTATTCGAAAAGCACTAGATAATGCTGGGTTTTCTCATGTTGCAATTCTTAGTTATGCTGCAAAATATGCATCTGCTTTTTATGGTCCTTTTCGCGATGCAGTAGGTTCTGCAAACAACCTCGGAAAAAGCGACAAGAAAACCTACCAAATGGACCCATCGAATTCGAGCGAAGCACTCCGTGAAGTGGCACTCGATATCGCAGAAGGTGCAGATATGGTAATGGTAAAGCCAGGCATGCCATACCTCGATGTGGTGGCACGAGTTAAAGATGCTTTTAAAGTCCCAACATTTGCTTACCAAGTCAGTGGTGAATACGCCATGCTTTGTGCAGCAGCGGCCAACGGATGGCTAGACCGCGAAAAAGTAATTCTTGAAAGTTTGCTTTCGTTTAAACGAGCGGGAGCTGATGGAGTCCTAACTTATTTCGCAGTGGAAGCAGCAAAGCTTTTAAAACACAATTAATTTGGAAATGCCCACTCACCAGATTGATCACCCACGGTGAAAATGCCCAATCTTTTAGCAGCGCGTTCAACATACTGAAGATCCCTACGAGGAATATTTACTTCCAAGGATATTTTTTCCGTTGGTTCAGATTCCAACGTCTGCCGATATGAAACATCAAAGCGAATTTTCTGTTGGTTCTTTTCCTCAATAAAACTGTAAACGATGTTAATATGGCCAGGGCCATCAAGAGAACTAGATACAATAAAATATTCACTTCCAAAGGCACTAATAATCGATTGAATGTAAGCATCCGTTATAGCGCCAGTAAATTTGCTCACATCAACAGATGCAGGATCACTAGGGGTAACACTCAATTTCAGAAAAGGTTCTTGAAGATCCAGCATTTTAGAAAAAGTTATAGATTGCAATCCCTCGATCAACTTGGGATCAGGTACTGAAATAAGCTTTACCTTAGGAATAAGCATGTGCAAATTGGGATTTCTTGGGTCGATGGCAGGAATTTGTTTTGATATAAAATCAACATTACCCTTATCATCTCTATCAACGATGTTTTGTAATTCCCCAATTTTTTGAAAAATATTAGTGTATTTATACCCTAATTGTTTAAAAGCTTCATCGCGATGGCGGATATTACGAGGGTCTCTTAAATATATCCTAAGCCAATAAACTTTTTCATCTGAATTAATGGTCTGGATAGATTCCCAAACCTGCTGATCTCTAAAAATAATATTAATTTGCAAAAATAAATAGAATGCTAATCCCAAAAACAAGAAGGAAAACCCATAGTTAAGGACTCGCACCTTTTCATTTCTTGCCTTAAACGGATCAGGAACACCATCAGGGGAAATATTTTTGAAAGTCTCATCTAACAAAAAGCCATCATCAAAATTTTTCTCTTGCTTTGATATATAAAAAAACAAGCTATAAAGCTTAGTTGCAAGTTCTTCATTTAAAACTGAAATATGAATAACACGATGTATGCAATCCACTTTAAAATCATAAGTTTTGAATTGTTCATTTAATGAGAAATCGAATGACTTAATATTTTCAATGTTAACAACATCCACTGAATAGTGGTTCCAATGCCAATAATATTTCCCATCAACATAAATAAAAGAACATAGATCTGATGCAGTTGAAAAAAAACCACCTCGACGAAATGAAAGCATCACGAGCCATCCGCCCACAAGAAATAAAGCTGTTTGCAACATTGCTTGAGCTTTTGGCTCTGCAAAGGTATCCACAAAATTGACAACTGGAATACAACCCAGAAAAACAATACCGGTTAATAAAAAAGCCCACCAAGAGTTAGACTTATAAGTATATACCCCAGAAAAGCCATTCCCCTTGTTCTTACCAATAGCCAACAGATAATCTTTTGATGGTTGATCAAGTTCTTCAAAAATGAAAGTCTTGGAACCTTGCATGAATAACCGCCTATAAATTCAATTAATTACTTAACTGGTGGGGTACAAATCTACTGGTGTTTTTTGTGATAATAGAATCTTCTTCCCTTATCCCAATACCTGCGGATTCGCCATCAATAACCCAACTGCCGATCACAGGATAAAATCCATCAAATTGCTTCAGGGGCGCAAGTTGCTGGTAGACAAAAGGCCCTTGGCCATAGGGCCCCGGAGTTTCAGAAACAACCTTACCATCGATGATAACTTGAATATTTGCACCTTCCCTACCATAAATCGGCTTACGAACCTGATTAGCAACATCAAGAGGCTCATAACTTGCTGGAAGAATAAAAGGGCTATCTGGATAGCGCTCATAAAGTAAAGGCAAGATAGATTTAGAGCTAAGAAGCACCTTCCATGCAGGTTCAATCCACTGGGTTTTCCCTTTAGGAATATTACGGGCAAATTCTTCCCGCATCATCCATTCCCAGGGATAAAGTTTGAAACAATTTTTGATCGGGTTCCCTGGTACATCAACGAAAGTATTTTTGGCCCTATCCCAACCCACCTGCTGAATATCAAGATAATTGGTTTTGATTCCCGCCTGGATTGCGGTATCCCGCAGGTATTCCACCGTGACATAATCCTCGACAACAGACTCCGTTGCGCAAAAATGAACTTCATTTGATGATTTAAGTGCTATTTTCTTCCAGCCCTCGATCAACCGTTCATGAATGCTATTAAACTGATCGCCTCGATCATCCAGATCTTTAAGCCAGTACCACTGGATTACTGCAGCCTCTAAAAGAGATGTTGGAGTATCTGCATTATATTCTAAAAGCTTAGGGGGATTAAATCCATCGTAAGCCAAATCAAACCTACCATAAAGGGAGAACTGATCCTCTTCCCAGGACTTGATAACATAATCTTCAAAGTGATCGGGAATAAGAAACAATCGAAAAAGCCGATTATCTATAATCTTCTGCACGGTATCCATGCACATTTGATGAAGTGAATTAGTTGCAAATTCAATGGTATCAATTTCAAAAGCTGAGAAGTGATAAGAAACTGATTCATCCCAATAAAGCTGACCATCAACCGTATGAAAGTGCAACCCATATTTCTCTACTGCAGTTTGCCAATTGTTTCTTGGGGTGTGAGTCAACCGCTGCATTTTCAGCTTCCTGAAGAATGAGCAGAAACGGTAGAACCAAAACCACCCCGGGTAACACTTCCGGAAGTTCGAGATGCAACGCCACCTGAATACCCATTTGACATACCAGCATACCTACCAGAACTTCGCATCATTAAAGGGATAAACAAAGGATGAGCACTGGAATGATAATGATTGGTGTCGTTGGTGTAAGAATCTGACGCCTTATCATCTTCACGAAAATAAAAATAGCCGGCAGTAAGCATCGTTGCACCTACCAACACCAAACTCAATTCTTTTCCCATTCGTGTCATAAAAACTCCCCATAGTAATAAATATAATTATAAAGGCGGGAAGAAAAACAAACAAGAACAATGGCAACCATTTCAAGAATGCATGACAAAACCGCCATCAACATTGATCGTTTGCCCGGTAACATGCCCTGCCCTGCAGGAAGATAGAAAAACAATCATATCGGCAATGGCATCAACAGTCTGCCATTTGCCCAGCGGAACAAGTGCATTTATTTTTTTTTGGGACCATTCTTCATAACCAAGCCTATCACTTGGGGAAGCCTGATCATGCCAAGCCTTCCAAACAGCTTGGTTTAAAGGTGTTTGTACCATCCCAGGGCAAACAGTGTTCACTCGGATTTGGTGTGGGGCAAGATCTTTTGCAAGGCATTGGGAAAAATTGATATTTGCGGCCTTCGATGCACTGTAAGGGGGATCTGTTTGGGAACCCATCTGCCCTGCAACCGAAGCAATAAAAACCATGGTGCCTTCTTTTTGATTTATCATCACCGGAGCAATTGCATGGGCAATGTTTACCATGCCCATGATGTTAACATTCAAAACTTTGTTCCAGTCAGATGGTTCCAGATTAGTGAAAGGAAAACCGAATTTTCCAGAACCAGTTGCTGCGCAGTGCACCAAATGATTAATCCGGTTAAAAACAACCAAGGTGTTTTTCAAAGCATCCTGTACAGACGCCGAATCTATTACATCAACTTTGATCCCAGCAACCTTGACACCAAACTCTTTGCTTAAATCCTGAGCTACAGAAACAACACTATCAACACGATCCCAAAGGACCAGATTAGCGCCTTCAGTAGCAAAAAGCCTAGCGGAGGCTAAACCAATGCCACTTGCACCGCCAGTAACCACTGCTACTTTATTTTTAAGTTTAAGGTCCATTACCAACTTTCTAATACTTATAAATTATGTTTAAGCCAAAGGAGGATAGGTGGGAAAAACAGCTTTCGCGACCCGCATCACATTACCACCAATAATTTTTTTTACATCTTCATCACGATAGCCCCGCTGAACAAGCCCGACAGTAAATAAGGGCCAGTTTGTCCAGGCGATACTTTCTCTAGCAGATTCTGTTGCAGTTAAAGTTTCTTTAGGCCATAGAGCAGCAAAACGAGTTCGAGATTTTCTTCGGGGAGGTAGCTTTATTGAATTATTACCATTAGGCCTAGAGGAATAAGCAACATCCGTACCAATTGCGACATGATCGATCCCAATTTTTTTAACAACATAATCAATGTGATCAAGAAACGCATTTATATCGCACTTGCCTCCAAGAAACTGAGAAATACAGCAAATACCAGCATATCCGCCAGAATCTGCAAGCGCTTTCAGAACTTCATCGGGCTTACTGCGAATATGATGATGCAAACCTGCCGCCGTTGTATGACTTGCAACCACGGGTTTAGCACTTACCTTCGCAGTTTCAAGACTGGTCTGCCAACCAGAGTGCGCGATATCGACCAATACCCCCTGCCTGTTCATTTCAGCAATTGCCTGCCTACCAAAATCACTCAGTCCACCATTTGCAGTTTCGGCACAACCATCGCCCAACATGTTACGACGCTGATATGTCACATGCATCATGCGGATGCCAAGTTGAAAAAAAACACGAATAGCACGTAATTCTTCCTCGACAGAAATCCAATCTTGAGGCAAAGGCACCCCATTGCCTGTTAGGTAAAGGCAATGCCCATCTGATTTTTTAACAAGCTCAATATCATTAGGCTTTGTTGCTTTAGTAAGAAACGGTTTAAGCATATCAGTAAGAAAAGTGAAACGAGCAAGCCTTTTGATCAACCGTTGTGGATGCTGGCACTCTTCTCCTGCATTTTGATAAATACAAGTGACTCCTGATGCACGAAACGCCATCATGAATTCTTCGCGCTCTCGCAGATTTGTTACAGCACGGGTCATCCCCATATCTTCAGTCGCATCTTGAAGCTCAACTTCTGAAGCGCCATCTTCCATCATTTTTGCAATAATCACGGGATCAGTTGATGTTCTGGGCGAAAATGCATAACCATCAAACACCAATGATTCAGCGTGAAGCTTTAAGCCATGCTCCATCTGTTTCTGGGAAGGTTTAAGAATATCTAACGCTATTTGTTTAGCTCGGGCAATGGTTTGATTACCTTGAATAAGTTCATCTAACCTTTGGGCTTCACCAGTTTTGGTTTGCTGTGCGGCAGAGGTATTTGTAAAAGAAAGTGCAGCAGCAGATAACGCAGTTGCCTTTAAAAGGGTTCGCCTTGAAGATGTATTCGCTTCACTCGCACTTCCATTTTTCGACTTCATACCTTCTCCTTGATAGAATCTAACCAAACGACAACTTTACTCGAACGATAAATCGAACTCCATTAAATCCCATTATTCATCAACGAGAATTGTTAGAAACTTAAATTTCTGTTATGTTTAAGTATTCAAACATCAAAACTCAGGGATTAAACAAACCATGAAAGCATCAACTATAATTCTGATTCTTTTATTAGGAGGCTTCAATATCATGGCAGAAGTTAATGACAGGTTAATATTCAATTTTAACACCCCAGAATCAGGTAAAACCTGGGTTAGTGTCAACGACAATGTAATGGGCGGGGTATCTGAAGGAAAATTCAAAAT
This sequence comes from Candidatus Kuenenia stuttgartensis, assembly GCA_945897965.1. Taxonomy (GTDB): domain Bacteria; phylum Planctomycetota; class Planctomycetia; order Gemmatales; family Gemmataceae; genus UBA969. Next base: position 10,958 of record CAMDHK010000103.1, read on the forward strand.
CACCCAAGATAAGACTCTGTTTTTTTCTGGCAGCCTTTCGTTAGAAAATAATGGTGGTTTTGCTTCCATAAGATGCATACCAGCACAACTTGGACTAAAGAAAAATGACTCCATACATTTCGAAGCAAAAGGCGATGGTCGAGAATACACCATGAACCTATACACCAACAAAAGGCTCACTGCATTTTCTTACAGGCAATCCTTCCAGACCAAAAACAACCAATGGGTTGAAATATCGCTTCCACTTGAAAAATTTATCGCAACTTCGTTTGGCAAAGTGATACCAAAAGCTGAACCCATTGATCCTAATGATATCGAATCAATTGGGTTTATGATTGGAGATAAGAAACCGGGAGCTTTCCAAGTAGAATTTAAAGAAATAAAAGCTAAATCAAAATAAAGTTGATTTCAAAAAGATTAAGGCTGCGAACGGACCAGCCTCAAACCACGGCTATTACTTCGATCATCAGGCTTGGCCCCATTGCGATCCGCACTTCGCAAACTACTTATTTGATTATAAAAACAACCACCACGCATACCACGTGAAATGCTTGCCATAATCTTTTTATTTTGGGAACTCATAAAGGCATCCTCATCCGAAATATTTAAATTAGGATAGGGATCATAACTTTCCAAACACCATTCGAAAACATTTCCGCCAGTATCAAACAATCCAAATTGATTGGGCCTAAGTGAACCAACTGGCCAAGCTTGGTCTTTGGAATTCGCAACATAAAAACTATAACGATCAGTCAGACGAATATCAGAACCATGGTTGAACATTGCCAAAGATCCAGCTCGATGAAAAAACTCAAACTCCGCTTCGGTAGGCATCCTGTAACCTTTTTTCTTAAGAGGGTTATCCACAATTCTCATGCCCTCTTCATATAACCCCTGCTCATTGGGAAGGTAAACACACTCTGAAGCGCCAAATTCTTTCTCAGTAAGAAGATTACAGTAGCGGGCAGAATCAAACCACGAAATGCAAATCATCGCGCTATCAGGGGTTTTCGAATATTTTTCGGTGTAACGCTGATGAGGCATCAACGCCAAAAAATCGTTTAATGTAACCTCCTTTTGCGCCACAACAATCGATCTTGCAATAGATCTTTCATGAATACGCTCAGCTTCATACCTTAATGGTTCATCGAGAGGAGAACCAATTTGAAAATTAATCGGGCCATCAAGAATAACAAAACTCTGCCCCATCGAATTAACCAACCATTTATTTCCTGGAACTGTTTTCGATTTAAAGGATTCACAAACCAAATCACATTCCTTCCCTAACCCCCATCGCTTTCTCAACAACCAATCCAATGCACCATGCAATCCAGCATCAGGGCTCTTTTGATACAACTCAAGAAACTCCATCTTCCACTTATCTTTGGTTTCCAGATCAATTGAATCTAGATCAATATCACCCAGAGAGATCACCATCGAACTTTTAGAAGAAATATCACCTGTAGAATTTATTTTTTCAACAAACATTGCAGGTGAAACATTAAGTTGCCCAAGCATCAATTGGCATTTGCTTTTAGAGGTTGGATCTGATGAAAATGAAAAGGCAGAAAATCCGGCCTCCTCACCCAAGCCAATTTGAAGTGCAGCAGCAATTCCCCGTCTGTCTTGGAATTTAAGATTCCGAGAAAAACCGTCCATTTCAAGTTTTGATGCTCTGACACTTTTCGCAAGTTGCAAAACTTCGTCTTTTAAAGGCAGCATTTTCGCAAATATAACCCGGGCATTTCTTGGATCAGATACCTCCATCAAATCAAATAGCTGGGCCGAATCGCTACGAGAAAATTCACAGCAAAGCCCGGTGGCAAAATCCCGCTGGGAAGACTCAATCTCTGTATTCTTAATTCTAGAAACCAACAAAGGGTACAATTTTTCTTTAACCGACCAGAACACCTCAGCCCATTCAACCAAAAACAATTTGTTTTGCACGAGCAATTTGTCTGAAATTTGTGATAGATACGAGTCAAGCACCGGGTGATCCCGATCCCAAAACGAAATAGCACCCCCTAACCTTAACAATTCATCAGCATCCGCTTTTTTAAATTTCTGCGCCAAACCTTCAATCAACATTTGCTTTGAAGGTTCAAGCCTTTTTCTGATAACTAAAAAATCAGGTACATTTGCTTTAAGCATTAAGTCACAGAGTTCACGATCTAAATCAGGATTGCCACTGCCTAATCCTAATAGTGCCTTTACTCGCCTAGGATCAGTTTTATCCATAGCAGCGAGTTCTTGGTGATAAACTAATGAAGTGCGCGAAAAAAACTCATCAGATTTCTCAAGGGCTAATTCAAGTGATTTGCCCTCTGCAAGAAAGACACCAGCAACCAATGCCTTTGCCTTGCCATTCAAATCAGTTTCATATCCACGATGAACCAACCAGGCAGTCAAACATAAAAAAATTGCGCAAGAGCATAAAAGTGTAGCGACTAACTTGTAATTAACATTTAATTTTCTGTGGTTCAAGGATTGGTTACATGAATCAAGATAAGATCTAAGATCAGCGGAAAATTCATTCGCTGAAGCGTAGCGATTTTCTTTGTTTTTACAAAGAGCCTTCAAGCATATTATCTCAATGGCCTGCGGAATATTTGGGTTTATTTTTGAAGGTAAAATAAAATCAGCTTTAATCACAGAGTCAATAATTTCTGCAATATTTGAACCCTGAAAGGGTCTTTCACCACAAAGCAATTCGTAAAAAACTACACCCAGGCTAAAAATATCAGACCGTTGGTCAACCAGATTACCGATGCCACCAGCCTGCTCCGGACTCATGTATGCAGGGGTCCCGGTAAATTCAGTCTGTTTATTTGAAAAATCAACTTTTAACGCCAAACCAAAATCTGCAACATGAGCGTTACCCAACTGATCAAGCAAAATGTTATCAGGCTTTACATCTCGATGAACAAGCCC
>CAMDHK010000104.1 GCA_945897965.1 Candidatus Kuenenia stuttgartensis
GGTGCAACAGGAGGGTACTGGGCAATAGGCAGGGTGACGAGAGCCAGTGCGCCAGCGATTGTAAGAAAGACAGAGACCACCGCTGCGAATATCGGTCGGTCGATAAAGAAGTTTGAAATCACTATTTGCTCGGTTTTGTTTCTGTCAGACTACCATCTAAGAACTGGGTTACCGGCATTTCAATTAAATCTGGTCTGATGATAGTTCCCGGTCTAACCAAGTGGATTCCAGAAACGACGACTTTTTCATCAGCGTTCAGGCCTGATTCAATTGCTCTTAAGTTATCTGGCTGCAAATCGCCCACGGTAACCCTGCGATATTCCAATTTATAATCCTTATCCATCACATAGACAAATTTCAAACCTTGGTCCGTACCAATAGCTCTATCTGCAATCAAGATTGCATTTTTAGGATTAGAAATCGGAACTAATACCCTGCAAAACATGCCATGCAAAAACAATGGAGTCTTATCATTTTTAAATATATTTTTTATAATTGCACGAAGATTTATGGTGCCTGTCTGAGAATCAATAAGGTTGCTAGTAAAATTTAAAGTTCCTTGATGTGGGAAGCCTTTTTCATCAGCCAATCCAATGAACACAGGTGTTTGTGGAAAATCATCTGCTGAATCATTTTTTTTCTTGCCTGCTTGCACTCTGCGAATGACCTTGAGCAATGTTCTTTCATCTGCATCAAAATAGCAATAAATCGGATCTTCGGAAACGACGGTTGTGAGTTGGGTGCTATCTTGGGTCACAAGATTCCCCAAGGTTACAAAATATTTGCTGATACGCCCGGAAATAGGCGAAATCACAGAGCAAAACTCAAGATCTAGGTTGCGCACTTCCGTGGAAGCTTTTGACGCCTCGACCGCTGCAACAGCTTCTTCTTCTGCTGCAACATATTTATCGAGATCTTGCTTGCTTATAGCGCCCGGGGTTTTTCCTACATCTTTGGCACGCAGATTATCCGCCTTGGCTAGTTTGAGTTTGGCTTCATAAAGTTTGACCTGACCATTGGCATCATCCAACTTGGCTTGGTAAGGTCTAGGGTCGATTGCGAAAAGTAAATCACCCTTTTGCACATAGGAACCTTCCTTGAATGGGGTGGAAACTACATAGCCGGTGGCTCTTGGTTTTATTTCGACATAATTGATTGCATTAAATCTTCCTGTGAATCGAACATTTTCAGTGATCTCACGTTGCACCACGGTGCTTACTTGCACAGCGGGGTTTTTATCCCCGTCTGGGTCAGGTAACTTTGGTGGTGTACAACCAAGGAGCATGGATATAAAAATGCATAGTGCTGCAGAAAAATATCTAAACATCTGATGAACAATGCCTCTGAATTGGGTGGTCTATACCTAATGAAACCATTCTATCTTTAATTCCGCGATTTTCCGATAGTATTTTATGTCAATTTTGGCATGCATAAAAGAAGTAAGGAGTCGCCCGCAGGTTTAATGCGATGCAACTCCAGTTTGTTTTGAGTCCGCGAAGGCAAACAAAAGCGTTTTATTTGTATTGAAGGTTCTTGATTTCGATACCCCCGTTTTCAGCGCGAATGCCAAAGGGCGTCTTTCCCGGTTTCGTCTTTATCATTTTTTGTAATTCACCATTGTTTTTGAACTCAGCAGAATCGCCTTTCAAGATGATTTCGAAAGAATTCCAATCATCAAATTTGATGTTCTTGACATCGCCTTTTTTAATATCGAACTTCATACCCCGTAAAAAAAGATCGTTGTTACACTTGGCATCAGGCTTATATTCAAACTTGATGTGCACATCTTTTTCAAAATCTTGCACAGTGTTAATAGTGAGGTCGCCTTTTACCTTGGGGTCGATCACCAGATTACCATCTTTTATTATGAACCGCATTTTTGCTGCATCGGATTTGCCCTCGAGAGGCTCATTGGTTTTGTTCATCTTCCAGCCCGAGAAATCTTTGCCATTGAAAAGCAAAGTAAATCCTGAATCAGCCTTGGGTTCCGCAAAGCAAAGTGATGCTGCCAATAGTAGGACAATAGCTTTCATGAAATAATTCCTTCGTTAGTGTTTTTGAAAATCAAATCTCGAACAGCGGGCACTAAATTGTCAGGAATTACCATAGTGGTTTGTCCTGATACTTCGAAAAGGGCTTCGTCTTCTGCAGCCAATTCATTTTCCGATGCGTTTTCGTAGTGTGCAATAAGCTTTTTAACCTTAGGTTCGTCCCACCCTTGAGGAAATTCTGTTTTATTCATTAGGTTTTCCTTCGCCTTTTACGATAAGCGAGTAAAGTTTTTCCTTTAAGTTCATAAGCTGGGACTACAAATACGCTTTTTTTGTTTAGGTCGGGAACATATACGACTCTTATACTAATAATTACATCAGGGTTTCCACCAAGCGTCAAGCTTCATGGATAACGATTTAACAATATCAGGGTTAGCCTCTGCGAGGTTTTTCTCTTCATGAGGGTCCGAACCGATTTTGTATAACTCTATTTTCGCTTCACCTGGAGTCTTGATTCCGCCCTTTGCATTAGCTGCATTAGGCACTATTAACTTCCAATCATTGGAAACACACCATCTCCAGGTGAGGTTCTTTTCAGGTTTTTCAATGTCAATTGCATTGTGCAAGAAACAAGCACCCACTACTGCATCACGCATTTTGACTGCGTTAGCATCAAGCAGATCAATCCCTTTTAAACCTTCTGGCACAGCTAGATTGCAGAACTTGTAAATTGTGGGGGCAATATCGATCGAGGAAACAGGCGTATCAATCATTTGCGGTTTAATTTTGCCTGGATGTCGGATCATGATGGGCGTGCGTAATCCGCCATCATAAGGAGACTGTTTTGAATCCAATCTGTATTGGGGGTTTCCTTCCTGTTGAATCCAACCATTGTCGGTGACATAAACAACGAGAGTGTTTTCTGCGAGGCCTTTTTTGTCGAGATGGCCAAGAAGTTCGCCACAAGTTTCATCAAACCATTCGCACATAGCCCAATATCGGGCAAGATGAATGGAAGGTGTTTTATCTTTATACTTGGCCAAATATTTTTCAGGAGGGTTATGGGGAGAGTGTGGCAGCATGGGTGCATACCACAAAAAGAAGGGTTTATCCTTAGAGGTTTCAATAAAGTCGAAGATGGGTTGAAGGCCTTTTCTACCGATGTTTAAGCCTTCATCACCATGCCTGCCGCCGAGGTTTTGATCGCCATGCGACATACCATGGGTGAAACCACCAGTTTTAAAATTACCCTGCCACCATTTGCCAGTTTGAAAACTATTATAACCCGCCTTACCAAGTTCTGCGGGAAGTCGTGGGCTATTAGCCATGAAACTGGTGACGCGATTCACTTGGGCCAAAAATTCAGGGTCCTTATAACGCTGTGCCATCGGCTTTCCCTTGGGCAAAGGTGGCTCATTGCCAGTGATTTTAGATTCATGGGGGTACTTGCCTGTTAAAATCGACGCTAGGGAAGGGCAGCAAAGCGAGGAAGGTACATAGCCGCGTTTATAAACCAGGCTTTGGCTCGCAAGCTTATCAAGATGTGGCGTCTTGATTTGTTTATGGCCCATGAAGGAGTAGTCGCCCCACCCTTGATCATCCGAGACAATCAAAACTACATTGGGTTGATTTGTTTGGCTGAACGCTTGCTGGGTGCAAGCGATCATTCCAATAATAATTAATAAGGATCTCATATAGATTTATATCCTAGCTTATATGGGCGCCTTTTGCATCAACATAAACGGCATAGAGGGACTGGCTTGCAGTCATGAACAAGCGATTGCGTTTGGGGCCACCAAAGCAGACATTAGAGCAGATTTCTGGAAGAAGAATCTGGCCGATGCGAACGCCATCGGGTGCAAAGATATGCACGCCATCATAGCCTTCACCCACCCAACCTGCGCTGGACCAGATGTTCCCTTGGGTATCGCAGCGGATACCATCAGAAAAGCCTGCAACTTTCTTGCCATTGAGTTCAAGGGTCATCGAGGTGAACTCTCTTGCGGGCCCAAGTTTTTTGCCATCAAGGATGTCGAACATCCAGATATTCTTGGGTGCTTTATCATAGTGCGATGCCCCCGTATCTGCGACATAAAGCTTTTTGTAATCGGGGGAGAAACATAAACCGTTTGGCTTGAACGGTTCATCGGTGAGTTTTTCGATGACGCCGGTCTTTGCATCAATTCGGTAAACAGCTTCCTTCTGATTAGGTTGGGTGCTTGTGCCCGGAACTTTGATTCCTTCGTAATCCATGAGGGCGCCGTAGCCTGGATCGGTGAACCAGATAGAGCCATCTTCAGGGTGAACAACCGCATCGTTGGGCGCGTTGAAAGGCTTGCCATTGAACTTTTCAGCAAGGGTGGTGATGGATCCATCGTATTCGTAACGAACCACTTTTCGGGTGGAATGTTCGCAGGAAATCTGCCTGCCTTGGTAATCGAAGGTGTTGCCATTGGAGCAACCGACGGGCTTGCGGAAAACACTTACATGGTTGTCTTCGTTTAGGTAACGGAATTGACGATCATTGGGGATATCGCTCCAGAGGAGGTAGTTGCCTACGCCATTCCAAGCGGGGCCTTCAGCCCAAAGGTTGCCTGTTGCAAGGCGTTGGATGGGGGTGTTACCTATCTTCAATTTATCGAAGCGTTTATCGAGGGAGATGATATCAGGATCTGGGTAACGTACTGGGTTTGCGCCTGGGGTGAAATCGCGTTTCACAGATTGCGCCAATGCCATGGGTGCAACAGCAAGAGCGCTAGCAGCGCCCAAAAAATTTCTTCGATTAAGATTGGAAAAACTCATGAACAAAGACTCCGGCATAAGGGGAGAAAAAATATTGAACTCGATAGGTATAGAGTAATCGTATGGAGAGGTGCTAGGCAAGCATCTGTTTGAAAAAAGATGGGAAATCTCAATGCTACCAAATTCGTGAAATTCCATAGGCATCGAAGGATTCATCCGCACTAACAATTTGGATGTTCTCGCATAAAGCTTGGGCCGCGAGCATTCGATCGAATGGATCACGATGATTGGTTGGATAAGGTAAATTGCAAACTGTAATAGTGTGGGATGGTTCCAAAGGTAACAGCAGAAATCCATATTTTTTGTAGCAAGTCTGCCAAAAGATATCGAATGGCTGGTTCATCTGCCATTTACCTTTGCTTACTTTGATTGCAATTTCCCAAAGGGAAACAGGACTGATTAGCACATCATTTGCAATATCTTGGATTGCTTTTTGGGCTGGGGTACTAAGTTTGGCATCGCCGGTGGTATACCAATAAACTGTATGCGTATCTAAGAGGATGCGCATTACATGTATTCCTCAAAATCTTTCAAATGATCTTCATCTTCGGCGATAATGGTGATCATACCTTTACATAAGCCGGGTCCGGGCCTTTGTTGGGATTTTTGGGGTTCGCTGATTAGCTTTGCAATTGGCTGTTCATTTTCGGTAATGATGAGTTCTTGGCCTGGGTTTAATTTGTGGATTAAATCTTTAAGACGGGCTTGAGCTTCTTCGATGGTGATTGATGTGAGCATTTGGCTTCCGATTTAATATGATTGATCTATCCATACAAGTATATTTGTAACACATAATTATTAGTGTAACAAAAAGTTTACCATTTCTGAAAAGCATCATGCCTAAATCATAATAGTAATTGAAGTGTTTTATCTCAGGCAATTAGGCACCTGTTAACCCAGATGAACTTCATTTGCCTTCCTTGGCCCACTGTTTCATTTGTTCGATGTTTTTCAGCAGGATGGCGTTTTTGCTAGCGCCCTTCTTGGGCCCCAGATATTCCGCCATGTCGCTATCGTACTGCGCTTCGGTTTCAGGAATGCGCCCTAGATCATTGGTACTGATTTCCCAAGATGCAAGTGCCTTGCGATGCCTTTCAAGTTCCGCATTATACTTTTCGTCTGATGCAAGGTTTTTGATTTCCCAAGGGTCGTTACGAAGGTCGTAAAGTTCTTCCTTGGGTCTTTTAGTTGCATAAATCTGGCTTTGAATCTGATCGAGTTTGCCTTGGTTAAAAAGTTCTTTCATGCGGATGAGGATTTGCTTGCCATCCTTGTAACCATTGGGTTGAAGGTGGGGCCTTTCGTTAAGGTAATTGCGGATGTATTTGAAATTTTCGGACCTTGCAGAGCGAATATGCTCGACGGTTTCATCGGCACGATCCCTTGCGCTGAACACAAATTCGCGGGGTCTGTAATCGTTTGCGAAAATGTTTTTACCCTGCATGGATTTAGGAATGGGTATCCCAGCGAAAGCCAAGGAACTTGATGCGATATCGATATGCTCGACCAAATCATCCCGCACTTTGTTGGAAGCAACCTTGGGGCCATGAACCACTAACGGTACATGAATGCCTTCTTCGTAAAGGAATTGCTTGCCCCGTGCATGGCTGATGCCATGATCGGTCCAGAAAAAGATGATGGTATTATCGTAGACATTTTCGTTTTTGAGTCGTTCGATGAGCTGGCCTAAAAGTTTGTCTGTAAGCCTGATGGTATCGAGGTAGGCAGCCCAGTCGTTTCGAATTACAGGGTCGTTAGGGTAATATGGTGGGAGTTTGATAAGTGGGGAATTGGGATCTGTGGGTTTTCCTAGTTCTTTGAGAACGAGGCTGTCCCAGTTTTTACCTTCACGATATTTGCCGCCATGAATTTGGATTTGAGTGAAGAAAGGCTGATCTTTTTTTCGATTGGCCCAATCATTACCATCATAGATTTTAGGATTAAATTCGAAGTTGTAATCGGTTTTGCCTTTTGCGATTTGCGGGAAAGCGCAGTTGGAAGTGTGATATCCAGCTTGCTGAAAAAGTGCGGGTACAGGAACAACTTCTTTGGGAAGGTTGATTTTAAGTGAGCCTCTGCCACTGCGATGATGTTGCGCTCCAATGGAAGTTTGATACATACCTGTGATCATTGCGCTGCGAGAGATGGAGCAAATAGGACCGGTGACAAAGGCATGGGAAAAGCGTGTGCCTTTGGTTGCCAACTGATCGAGGTTGGGTGTTGCGATAGCTTTTTCGCCATAGCAGCCAAAATGTGCGGACATGTCTTCAACCACGACCCAGACAATGTTGGGTTTACTAGTTTCGACAGCATTGGCGGATGAAACAGTAAGTGCGCAAAGAATTAGAAATCCAAACATGCCAGCCACCTCGATTATTTTAGCAGGGGTTTAATTTTTTCAGAAAGAACTTCATAGCCTTTGGGGCTGAGATGGAGTTTGTCATCTGCGAAGAGATCGGTTTTATGCTGACCTGAGGAATCCAAAAACAAAGGTGCGATATCAACAAAGGTGAGTTGTGCGTTGGTTTTGCAGTAGGATTCCAAAAGCGCATTAGCTTTTTTCTGATCAGCAATCTGTTTATCGCGGGACGCACTATGTTTAATGCCAAGCAACACTATTTTGGTTTTCGGATTGTCTTTGTGGATGAAGTTTACAAAGGCCTTAAAATCTTCTGCGACTTGTTCGGGGGCGCGCTTGGCGTTGATATCGTTATCGCCTGAATAGAAAACAATAGTTTTGGGTTTGAAGGGGAGGAGGATGCGTGGTGCGAAGTGCACTACATCACGGGTTTGAGAGCCACCGAAGCCGCAATTTTCAAAGGGCTTGCCTGGGAAATTTTCAGCGAGGTTCCAGCGGCGGATGGTGGAGCTTCCCGTAAAGAAAACAGCATCAGCGGAAGGAGGTTTTTCTTTCAAACGCTTTTCGATTGCGACGATATCTTTTTCGTATTTTTCAACTCTTTTGGAATCAGCATCTTGGAACGAAGGCACAAGTAATAGACAAAAAGAAAATCGAAGAAGCGTAAGCATGGTAAAAGCCTTTAAAAGGGTTTAGAGAATCCAACCTTAAGGGTAGTGGAAAGAAGTTGAAGGTGCATTAAAAAAGGGTTAGCAAGTGTTATTTTTTTTCGCGTTTGTAGATTGCAAGGAAGGTTTGGGACCCTAGGGTTGATTTGAACGCATCGGGTTTTTTCTTGCCTTCGAGGTCGTAGCAAATCATAAGGATATTGCCTGAAAACTCGTAGATTGCAGGAAAATTTTTGCCTTGGTTGGGGCCCTCAGTGCCAATGATATCCATCCCCTTGGGTTTGGAATCGGGATAGAATTTCAGGTTGCCTTTGTCGGTAAGAGTTCCAACTTTGGTGGAATAGAAGGTTCCCGAGATGCTAAGCGAAACGCTGGCGATGAATTCTTGGGGTAGTTTTTTTCCCCCGAGTTCACCACTTTCGAGAATCCAAGTGCCCGAGATTTTTTGGATGTCTTTTTCCTGAGCGGAAGTGCTGGATGTAAAGATTGGTAACAGGAGTAACATTGCGATCGGATAAGTGAATCGTTGCATGTTGATGATCCTTTGGAACCATGAAATGGAATGATAAATTCTGTACGATATCATTTTAAAAATTCATCCATATGGGAGCTTTTCTTTGCCGTCCGATTAAAGATTGAAAAAAGGATAGCGGTATTTAAGCCAACCACCAGCATACCCGTTGCAGCTTCCAACGGCTCGAGCATTCTGAATGGGGCAACCAAAACATGTTTGCCAGTTCCTAATGTGGTGTAGGTGGTAGCGGAAAAATAAAGTGCGTCATTAATGTTGTTGAAAGTCCCGAAGGACATCAGTAAACAGCACCAAAAAACAATTTGAATAAAACTAGACACTACGAAGAAAAAAGTTGCAATTAGAATTGAGGGCATGAGCAGTCCTATGCCGGATGCTCTGGGAAAATATTCTGTGAATTTGAATTGCGTGTTGATTGTCAGGGAGAGGAAAAATGAATGTAAAACGAGGCACAAGGACATGGTGCCTATTCCATAAACAGCTACTTCAGAAAAGCCGATATTTAAAATTAAATCCATTGGTTGTCTTTCCATTGTGTCTGAAAGTTGGAATTCCGTGCCGTAATCGAATAAGAGATTTTGCAAGTAATTGTTCTTTAAAGAATTTATATGCGCTTATTGCAAACATACCGTTAATCAAAAAAGCCTTGAAAATCAGGGTTTTTTCGAGCAATATTTGAAAGCACTGAGAATAAAATAGCAGTGTTTAAGCCAGTAACTAGCATCCCTGTGCAGGCAATCATGGGTTCTAATGCACGATAGGGGGGTACCAGATATTGTTTACCTGATCCCAATGTGGTGTAGGTTGTTCCGGAAAAATGCAATGCTTCAAAGAAATCATCGAATTTACCAAAGTCGAAAACTAAAAGACTCCACAGGATCACCTGAATAGAGCAAGATATAATGATCAAAAAAGTGGCTGCGAGTAGTGGTCCCACAATGGATGCAATGCCCTTTAGGTGGGGATAATTGCGTAGATAGTAGGATTTTGATTTTAAAATCAGGAACATAAAGCAAGCATGGATAATCAGGTTGATGGCCATGAATCCGAATCCAATTAAAAGCACGGAAATATGGGTAAATGACATTAAGCTAGTCTTTCAAATGAGTCTTAAAGCTGGATTTTAGTGCCTAAGAGAATAAGGAATTTGGCAAGCCATTGGGGGTGTGCTGGCCATGCGGGCGCACTAACAAGATTGCCTTCCACAAAAGCCTGATCAATTCCGATATTTGCAACGGTGCCCCCGCTTACGGTAATTTCAGGGCCAACTGCTGGGTAGGCGGAGCAGGTTCTGCCTTTTAGTACGCCTGCTGCAGCGAGTAATTGTGGCCCATGACAGATAGCGGCGATTGGCTTGTTCGTGTCTGCAAAATGTTTGACGATAGCGAGCACTTCGGGGTTTAGGCGAAGGTATTCGGGCGCTCTGCCGCCTGGAATCACCAAGGCATCGTAGTGGGCCGGGTTGATTTCTGAGAATGTTGCATTAAGGGTGAAACGATGGCCTGGCTTTTCGCTGTAGGTTTGCTGGCCTTCGAAATCATGAATTGCGGTATGAATATAATCGCCTGAATTTTTGTTAGGGCAAATGGCATGAACATGATGCCCAACCATGAGGAGTGCCTGAAAGGGCACCATTACTTCATAATCTTCAACAAAATCGCCTACTAGCATCAGTATTTTTTTTGCAGCCATGACTTTCGCTCCTTTTGAAAACAAAACATAGGGATGAATATGCCAAAAAAGAGTTTCAAATCCTAGATTATTTTTTGGGAAGTTGGTGGTAGATGGGGTCGTCGGGTCGTTTGCCATACCAGAGGTCGAGGCCTTTTTTAGAGCGAAAGCCATTGGGTCCTCTAAAAACAAGCTTTAATAAAAGCCAAATGGTTTGGCCTGGTTTCATCGTCCAGATTTTTCGTGCAGAGGTGGTGACTCTGGATTTGGGAATAATGAATGCGCCTACTTTAGATAATTTGGAAGAGAATGCAACATCTTCAGCAGCGTAGAATTCTTCGGGAAAGCCCCCGATTTTTTCGAATGCCTCACGGGTTACAAAAATGCAGCACCCGCCCACTAATTTAAATATCCTGCCAAAGAACAGCCCCATCCGATGAAGCACACTAGCCCAAAAAGGCAGCTTTGTATCGTAATTAAAATGGCAACCGCCTCCTACCGCCCCTGCCTTTATGGCTTCAAGGCTTTCCTTTAAGCAGGCTTGATTAATGCAGGTATCTGCATCAATGAAGAAGAAGATGTCTCCCTTGGCTGCTTTTGCGCCGCTGTTTCTTGTCGCTGCAATTTTGCGATTGTTTACTGAAATAACCATGGCACCTGAAGTTTCCCCCACGGCTTTTGTGTTATCCGTGGAAGCATCATCTACCACCAAGATCTCGTAATTATCCGATATGCCTATTGTTGATATATGAATTGCATTGATGGTTTTATTTAAATAGGCTTCTTCGTTATGAGCAGGAATAATGAATGACAACATCTTGAGTACCCTTTAATTATTTAATGGTATTGTTACAGATGGAAGGGCATATTTCAAAGTTATCCGAAAAGGATTGTTTGAGCTTTGAACAAAAACGAAGCATAATAACTTCATGAACCCAGAAATCCTAAAACAAACAATACTTCTAGAGATGGTTGGGATGGTGAAAACCTTTCCCGGCGTAAAGGCGCTTCGTGGCGTGACTATAGAGCTTGCGAAGGGGGAAATACTTGCGTTATTGGGAGAGAATGGCGCAGGGAAAAGCACACTGATCAAAATATTGGCAGGGGCTTTTCAGCCCGATACTGGAGATATATTCGTCGATGGGCATCAGTTGAAAATGCAAGGCCCTGCTGATTCACGCAACGCAGGGATTGCGGTGATTCATCAGGAATTTGCCCTGGTTGCAGGGTTGAGTGCAAGTGAAAATATATTTCTTGCAAAGCCCCTTCAAACGTATTCGTTTATTCATCTTCAACAAGAATATAACAAGGCAAAAGAACTGTTGGATAAATTGGGTGCAGATTTTGACCCCCGCACCCCATGCAGGTTATTAAGTGTTGCCCAGATGCAGCTTGTTGAAATTGCAAAGGCTCTTTCTGATAAGGCTTCGATTTTAGTGTTGGATGAACCCACCGCAGCCTTGACTCCCCGCGAAACCAGCAGGCTTTTTATTCTTCTTGATCAACTCAAGAAGTCGGGAATGGGTATTATTTATGTGAGCCATCGGCTTGATGAGGTTTTTCAAATCGCAGATCGAATGCAAGTGCTGAGAGATGGCGCAGAAGTCGCAACCACCGCTGCTAATTCCACAACGCAAACTCAAATCATCAAGTGGATGGTGGGTAGGGATATTGAGCAAAGTGGCGTTTCAAAAAAAGAAGTTGGTGGAAAAGTAGCACTTAGTGCAAAGGGCCTGACGAAGGGCGTCAAGGTGAAGAATGTGAGCCTTGAAATTCGAGAGGGTGAGATTCTGGGATTAACTGGATTGGTGGGTTCGGGCCGTACCGAAGTTGCGAGAATCCTTGCGGGTGCGGATATACCCGAAAAGGGCGAAATAAGTATAGAGGGCAGAAAACTGAACCTGAGGTCGGTTACCGAAGCCATTGGCCAAGGTATATTCTTGCTGACGGAAGATAGGAAAAACCAAGGCTTGTTTCTCGACAGGCCCGTGCACGAAAACTTCAGCATCGCATCGCTGTTTCGCTTTGCCTATTTCGGGATGATCAACAAGGCTAGGGAGATTAAAGCTTTTCTAAACCATAAGGATTCAATGGGGATCAGGGTTTCTTCGCCTTTGATTAGGGTAGGAAATCTTTCAGGTGGGAACCAGCAAAAGGTATTGCTTGCGCGTTGGCTCGAAAGAAAAGGTAAAGTCTTTTTGTTGGATGAACCAACCCGGGGTGTTGATGTTGGCGCCAAGGAAGAAATCTACCTGCTGCTTAGAAAGCTTGCTGCAGAGGGCAATGCCATACTTCTTATAAGCAGTGAATTACTCGAGGTTTTGGCTCTTTCTGATCGAATCTTGGTGATGCACGAAGGGCAGATCAAAGGCGAAATAAAAGATGTTGCTAATGCAACACAGGAACAAATCATGGAGCTTGCAATTCAATGAATAGTGCTTTAGCAGGAAAGATATCCGGATGGCTTGCAGGCCGTGGGATGATATTGGTTTTATTGATGCTCGCGGTATTTCTGGGGTTTGCAACTCTCGCAGACCAGAACCCCAACGATCCAGATGCGGGAACTACACTTGCGAAAACATTAGATGGTTCAAAAAACATTTTGATTGTGGTGCGCCCATCAGAAGAAGATGCGATTTTTGCCCAAGCTATCGAAAGCCAAGTGATCATGCAAAGGGGCAGGGTAGTGGAAATCATCAAGGGTACGCCTTCCGAGGCTAGGGCTTGTTTAGACAGATTGCAGAAGGAAGGCGTTAAGCTGGATTTCATTGTTTGTAATCACTTTACTGCCACTTGGTCGATCTTTGAAAATATGGACACGAAGTTTCCGGGTTTGGGTGATGTTAAGATTGTCGAGCCGGTTTCTTATCGCTGGCCCAACTTCTTTAAACGCGACAACCTTGTGAACATCGTAAACCAGATTGCTGTCATTGCCATACTTGCGGTGGGGATGACTTTTGTAATTCTTACGGGCGGGATTGATCTTTCTGTAGGTGCGATGATTGCTTTTTCTGCAGTTTTGGTTGCAAGGCTGATCCGTGATTATGGTGGTGGCACTGAAGCCCAAGCCCCTGCACTTATAGCCTGTAGCCTTGCTGCGGTTGGTGTTTGCGCCCTCATGGGAATGTTTTCTGGTGCCATGGTTGCTTGCTTTTCAATCCCACCTTTTATCACCACTCTTGCAATGATGCTTATCGCAGGAGGGATGGCTTATTTGATTTCTGATGGGCAATCCATCGATCGGGTGCCTGAATCATTTATGTGGTTGGGCAGGGGTAGCACCCTGATGCGCATTCCGGTCGCAGTGGTGCTTACTGCGATCATTTATTTGATCGCACATCTTGCAATGACTCGAACGGTTTTTGGTCGTTATGTTTATGCGGTCGGGGGCAATCGGGAAGCTGCAAGGTTGAGTGGCGTTTCGGTATTGGGTGTGCTTATTTTGGTTTACACTTTATCAGGAGCGTTGGCAGGCTTGGGCGGTGTTGTGATGGCTTCGCAGTTGAAAAGTGGTGCACCAACTTATGGTCATATGTATGAACTTTATGTGATTGCTGCAGTTGTGGTTGGGGGCACTTCGCTTGCAGGGGGCGAGGGGAAAATTACTGGCACTTTGATAGGTGCTTTGATTCTTGCTGTGATTCAAAATGGGATGAATCTTCTTGGGTTTGATAGTAATACGCAGAAATGTATTTTGGGGGGCGTGCTGCTATTGGCAATATTATTGGATGGATCGCGGCTTAAAATCATTAAATGAGCTTAAAGTTCTGCCTGAGAATTCGTGCTGCCTGGACTAGAGAGTACATTTTTGCTTCTGCAATTTCAGAGGGTGCAAGCGGGCTGTCGGCAAAGGT
>CAMDHK010000105.1 GCA_945897965.1 Candidatus Kuenenia stuttgartensis
GTTGAAACATCTGAAACAAAATTGCTCACGTCGTAATCAATTCCAATTTGACGCAAAAAGGCGTTGGTCAAATTCTTAATGCCTGGGTGGTAGTTTTCTCCTTGCTCAAAATTGCTTGAATAGAGCGCCATTTGATCAAAATAGGGGGATATACTGTAAAACTCGTGTTTCCTGCTGGCGATGGTATCAAGCAAAACCTCGGAGGAGCACCAGGTTTTTTCATGAAACTTGGAGGAAAGAAAACCGATGTAATCGTTGGAGTTAAAATTCTGGTTCAACAAGACATTTCTTATGGGCCAATATTCCGCCCAATCTGGGCGCAAGTTTTGGGTGTTATCCAAAGGAATGAATCCCTTGTCTAACTTCGATCTTGTCAAATCATCATAAAAAATTTGATATATAAAAATTCTCGGGTTGTTGGCCATGAAGAAACATCTCCAATCCTTCCAAAGTTCTAACCCATTAAAATAGCTTAACTTTAGTTTATTAGCATTCTTTTGCAAACAAATCTTCTCCTGCATTTCTAAGAATTACGCATTCTTCGTGTGGGTGGTGTAAAAATATATCCTTTATGCTGGCAACTTTTCCCCTAGAGTCAGATTCTGGGAAGCTTCAATTTTACAGGTTGAAAAGTTCATGAAAACGGTCGAAAAGTTTCACCCAAGGTTGCTAGGATAAATTCCCCATGGAAGTATTCAAAGTACCGATGAAAGCTTAGTAAATTGATGAAGTCGCCTGGGCTAAATTCCGCCTTCATTCTGGGGCTTATGGTATTGGTCTAATCCGGCATAATTGCTATAAAATTCTATGTATAACTATTACATAGAATAGAAATTATGAACCATTATAAACAGTTGGAAGCAGAAGGCATCGAAATCATCCGGGAAGCCGTTGCTGGCTCGCGCAAGCCTGTGATGATGTATTCCATTGGCAAGGATTCTTCAGTAATGCTGCATTTGGCGAGGAAGGCGTTTTACCCTGCGCCCCCGCCTTTCCCCCTTCTTCATATTGATACCACCTGGAAATTTCAGGAAATGTATGCCCATCGCAAAAAGATGGCAGATGAATCTGGCATGGAACTGATCGTCCATACCAATCAAGAAGGTAAAAAAGCCGGAATTAATCCGTTTACCCATGGCT
Organism: Candidatus Kuenenia stuttgartensis; assembly: GCA_945897965.1. Lineage (GTDB taxonomy): Bacteria > Planctomycetota > Planctomycetia > Gemmatales > Gemmataceae > UBA969. The sequence continues at coordinate 1,141 of CAMDHK010000105.1, forward strand.
CGAGTTATTACACGGATGTAATGAAGACCCAAGGTTTGCGTCAGGCGCTGGATCATCATGGTTTTGATGTGGTGTTTGGTGGCGCTAGGCGTGACGAAGAAAAGTCGCGTGCCAAGGAAAGAATTTTCTCGTTTCGAAGCGCAGGCCATCGTTGGGATCCGAAATTACAACGCCCCGAACTTTGGAACCTTTATAACACCCGCATGCGCCCAGGCGAAACCATTCGTGTGTTCCCACTTTCCAACTGGACCGAACTAGATATCTGGCAGTATTTGCATGTCGAAAAGATTCCAATCGTGCCACTCTATTTCGCAAAGCAAAGGCCTGTTGTTATTCGCAATGGTCAGTTGATCATGGTTGATGATAATCGCATCCCCATCGAGCCGGGCGAAAAACCGCAAATGCGCATGATTCGTTTTCGCACACTAGGTTGCTACCCGCTAACTGCTGCTATCGATAGCCCTGCAACCACCATGGAAGAAATCATCGCAGAAACATTTAACACCGTTAGTTCTGAACGCCAGGGCCGCCTTATCGATAGCGATCAGCCGGGCTCCATGGAAAAGAAAAAACAGGAAGGTTATTTCTAATGGCAGAACTGCACGCGAAAAACATCGTTGAATATCTCGAAGAACAAAGGGGGAAAGAAACCCTTCGTTTCATCACCTGCGGTAGCGTGGACGATGGCAAAAGCACCCTCATTGGCAGGCTTCTTTACGAATCCAAATGCATATTTGATGATCAGCTAAAAGCCCTTGAAACTGAATCCAAGCGCTATGGTACTCAGGGCGAAAAAATCGACTTTGCCCTTCTTGTGGATGGCCTTGAAGCCGAGCGCGAACAAGGCATTACCATCGATGTTGCCTACCGATTTTTCTCTACCGATCGCCGTAGATATATCGTTGCGGATACCCCAGGCCATGAACAATACACACGAAACATGGCAACAGGCGCATCTACTGCGCAAATGGCGGTTCTGCTTATCGATTCTCGAAAAGGGATTCTTCCGCAAACGCGTAGGCACCATCGCATTGTAACCATGATGGGCATTCGTCACATTGTGCTTGCGGTTAACAAGATGGATCTGATGGGCTTCGAGCAAAGTGTATTTGATCGCATTGAAGCCGATTATCGCGAGTTTGCCAAGGATGCAAACTTGATGACTCTGCAGGCGATTCCACTTGCCGCGGTATCAGGCGATAATGTTTTAAAGCGCAGCGAGAATACGCCTTGGTATAAAGGGCCGACTCTTTTTGATCACATGGATACAGTGACGGTAAGAGAAGTTGCAACCCGCGCTGCATTCCGCATGCCGGTTCAATGGGTTAGCAGGCCCAATCTAAACTACCGTGGTTTCTGCGGTCGAATCGCTGAAGGAAGTGTTAAAACTGGCGATGCCGTAAGGGTGTTGCCTTCTGGTAAAACCACTACCGTGAAGAGTATCGACTTTTTCGAAGATCAACTTCCCGAAGCCGAGGCTGGCGCTTCCATCACTCTTACTTTAAACGATGAAGTGGATGTAAGCCGGGGCGATCTTATTGTTACCACTGATCATCCACCAGAAGTTGCGGATCAGTTTCAGGTAAAATTGCTTTGGCTATCAGAAGAACCACTGGTACCAGGCAGATCGTATTGGCTGAAGGTTCACGCCAAGGAAGTCAGCGCGACGGTCATGGAAATCAAGCATCGTGAAGATATCAACACGGGTTCGCACCTTGCTGCCAAGGTTTTAAACCTAAATGAAATAGCAGTGGTCACTATAAGTACCACGCATCCGGTTGCGTTTGAGCCATATACGGTGAACAGAACTCTGGGCGGTTTTGTATTTATCGACAAGCTAAGTTGCGCAACGGTTGGCGCAGGGATGATCGAATTTGCGCTCAGGCGATCCACCAATATACACTGGCAATCGCTGGAAGTGGGCAAGGCTCAGCGAGCGCTTTTGAAGAATCAAACCCCGCGTTGCATTTGGTTTACGGGGTTATCTGGTTCAGGCAAATCGACCGTTGCGAATCAATTAGAAAAAAGGCTGCATGCAGAGGGTAGGCATACTTACATGCTGGATGGCGACAATGTTCGCCATGGGCTAAATCGCGATCTTGGCTTTACTGATGCGGATCGGGTTGAAAATCTGCGCAGGGTTGCAGAGGTTGCCAAGTTGATGGTAGAGGCCGGCCTTATTGTAATCGTGAGTTTTATTTCGCCTTTTCGTGCTGAAAGGCGAGCTGCTAGAGATTTATTTGCCCCCGAAGAGTTTGTTGAAATTCATGTGAGCACCCCGATTGCGGAGTGCGAAAAGCGCGATGTTAAAGGCTTGTATGCCAAAGCACGCAAGGGTGAACTGAAAAACTTCACAGGCATTGATAGCCCATATGAAGCACCCGAAAACGCCGAGATGGTTATCGATACCAGCACTAAAAGCCCCGAAGAATGCGCACTTGAAGTTTGGCGATTGATCGAGGGGAAATAAGCTTCAGTTTGCTTGCGCTTTAATCCGCGAGCATTTTCTTTACGGTGGGTTCAATTGCTTCGGCCCAAAGGAAATATCCCTTTTCGGATAGATGCAAATAGTCGGGCATGAGTTCTTTAGGTAGGTTCCCATTTTTATCTAAGAATGTATCTTTGATATCCATATATACAACCTTCTTGCTATCTTGAAGCTTAGATATTTCTTCGTTAAGGGCTGTGATGCGCTTACGGAAATCGTTTTCAGGTTTCTGACCTCGTGGGAAAACGCCAAGCAAAAGCACCTTTGCAGCAGGGGCTTTTTTCTGCAGTGTTTCCACGATCGCTTTTACGCCATTCGCAACATCTGCGGGTTTGTCGTTGTGTAAACCAAAATTATTCGTACCTATCATCACAACAAAAACCTTGGGCGTGACGCCTTCGAGTTCGCCGTTGGTAATTCTATAAAGTACATTCTGCGTCGTATCGCCACCGATGCCAAAGTTAACACTCTTAAGGGGTTCGAAGTGTTTTTTCCATGGTGCGTTATTGCCCCAGCCCTCGGTTATGGAATCTCCGAAAAACACCACATCAGCATTGCCCTGCTTTGCGCGGGCCAGATTCTTCTCATGCTTTTGTTTCCATAAAGAAATGCTCATCCAGCCATAGTCCTTGTTTCTAGGAGCAGGCTTGAATGTATCTTCTGCAAAAAGAATTGAGGTTGAAACAAGAAGCAGGGATAAAATTAAAATGCGTTTCATGTTAATACCCAGGTGTGTGAAAACAGCCAAACCCAATATTGGCATGATTATGCATTGAATAGGGCCGATTGTCCAGTTTTGTTTTGATTGGAAAAAGAAGTGTCTGCTTCAAACAAGGGACTGATGGTTTGCAGATACAATTTGGATTGCTCCCCGCAATGCGAGATAAAAACTGAACGCCCCTATAGGGATGTGGATCAGGTCAACCGAGAAATTGCCAAGCGTATCAGCCATGTTGTGGTAAATGATGCCCCCAAAACTCTTTCATTATAATAAATCCCAGTTCTTTTTACTTTCCTGATGAAAGGAATGGAGAGATAATTCGTCTTAGCAATGAAAGTTTAATCGTCATTGTCAAAACTATTTGCGAAGGTGATTTATGAAAGTCAAATATCTGTTGGGCGCTTCGGGTATGGTTGTTGGTGCAATAATCTATCTGATTTTCATGGGAGTAACCAAGCAAGATGCTCAAAAAACAGGAAAAACTTCCGGGGATTTGAAAGGGGCAGCATTTGCCGACGAGGGAACAACAGTAAGGCAGGCGGGCGGTGCGGATCGCTCGCAATTACCGCTTTCCCAAGTCGTTTTATTTTCCAGTGGTGTAGGGTATTTTCAGCGCCAAGGGCCTGTCGAGGGGAATGCCACGATTGAACTTCGGTTCAGTGCTGCTGATGTCAACGATCTTCTGAAAAGCATGATTTTAGAGGATGATAAAGGAGGGAAAATCAGTGCCATCAGTTACGATGGGCAAGATCCTGTGGAGAAAACCCTGCGGAGTTTTGCTCTAGATCTTACGATGAACCCGACCCTGGGGCAGTTGTTGCAGCAGGCTCGTGGTGAGAAAATCGAAATCGTACTCAATTCAAACACCACTCCAGAAACTGGCGTAATCCTTGGCATGGAATCACAAATGCAACCGGGCCCTAAGGAAACCCTAGTGGAAGTGCACCAATTAAATATGGTGGGACCTGACGGGATTCGAGGCCTTAAGCTTACAGATATCAAGCGCATGAAATTCATCAATCCAACCTTGAACGAAGAGTTACGCAGGGCATTAGAAGTTGTTGCAACTAGCCATGATCAAATGAAAAAAACTGTCACGCTGCAATTTAAAGGTGAAGGCAAGCGCGAGGTGAAAGTTGGTTATGTTGCTGAAAATCCCATTTGGAAAAGTAGTTATCGCCTTACCTTGCTAGGCAATGGCAAAGGTAGGTTGCAAGGCTATGCCTCGGTGGAAAATACCACGGATGAGGATTGGAAAAATGTGCGCATGGTGTTGGTGAGTGGCAGGCCGATTTCGTTTCAGATGGATTTGTACCCGCCCCTTTTTGTGCCTCGGCCTACGGTAGAACTAGATAAATATGGCATGCTTCGCCCGCCCACTTACAACGGTGCGATCACTTCAGGAAATAACGGAATGGTGGCAAGCAACATGGCCCCTTCAATTCCGATGGGTGGTTTTGCGCAGTTCGGTGCAGGCGGTGGTTTCGCAGGTGGTGCTCAGTGGGGCAATGGCGGGATGGCGAATTTTGGCCAGATGGGTGCCAATCCTCGGGGGGATAATCGCTACCAAAACAATCCGATTATTCAAAATTACAATGTCCCAAATCAAGCCCCAACCAATGACCCCCTTGCAAATGCAAATAACGATGCTCAGCAACAAGCCGGTTTGCCCGCTCTGCAAGCTCAGAATAAGTTGAGCTATCAGGATTTACAGAATCGTAAGCTAAACCAGAAACAGGCGCTGGAAGAGAATTTAAAAAAGGCCTCACAGAAAGGCCAGAAAATAGCTGCCCAACACGATAAACAGCTAGAAGCAGAAGCTGCTGATGAGGCAGGTGAATCTTTCCAATACCTTATCGAAGAGAAAATATCTCTCGCAAGGCAAAAGTCTGCTCTTATTCAGATTCTTAATGAAGAAATTGATGTCACCCCTTTCAGTATTTTTAATGAAACGGTTCATGCCAAGTTCCCACTGATGGGGTTAAGGTTGAAAAACAGCACCAAGCAACCACTGCCTCAGGGCCCGGTTACTGTATTTGAAAACGGTGCCTACGCAGGCGATGCCCGCTTGTCGGATATGCAACCAGAGGAAGAAAGGTTTATCAGTTATGCTGTTGATCTTTCGATGGAGGTTAAAACGGAAGTAAAGCAATCGGTTGGGCCTGAAATCCGAATTCAATACCTCGGGGATCGGGTGCAGGCTGGGTATTCATCTAGGCAAACCAAGGTTTACACCATCAAAAACCGCGGGAAACTCGAACGCACTGCAGTGATCGAACACCCAATCCGCGATGATTGGAAACTTGCAGGGGATGTTAAAACGCTGGAGCAAAGCCGTGATTTATATAGGTGTCAAGTTGCTGCTCCAGCCATGAAAACCAGTTCGTTTGAAGTGCCCGAGGAACAACCCAAAATCGAGCCCATTGCTATGCTTCCGCTTTTAGATGGCAAACGAAGCGTGCTTTCAGGTAATCCAAACCATTTGGGGGTGGAACTTCAATTGTTTACTCAGGTCAAACCCATAGAGTTAAAATCTATTGTTATCACCAAGGGTATGGTTGCTGTTGCAAGCGACCTGCATGAATCGCGAAGTTATAAATTGATCAGCCGTTCGGAACTTGATCGAAAAATCATTCTCGAGCATGTAGTAAGGCCGGAATGGAAACTCGATGATGTAGCTTTGAAACCAGTGGAAGGTTCTACCACGCTGTATCGATTCCCGTTGGAATTACCGAAGGGCAAAAGCGTGGAAAAGTTGATCGACGAAACCAAGTCGCAAGTTGTGCAGGAAAAAATTTCGACCATGGAGGAAGGAAAAATCAAGGGGTTCCTTCTTCATCCCGTGTTGAAGCCCGCAGTAAAGGCTGCATTTCAGCGCACCTTAGATGTTAAAGCTGCTTTGCTTGAAACTAAACGCAAACTCACCGAGCGGGAAAAAGAATTGAAAGGTATCACGGAAGATCAAACCCGATTGCGTGCCAACCTGCAAAATGTCCCCGCAACCTCTGCCGCTTACAAGCGGTATTTGGATAAGTTTGATAAACAGGAAACGCAGATTGAAGTACTTCAAGAAGAGGTTCGAAAGTTGCAGATGGAAGAAAAGAGCCAGCAAGCAGAAGTGGATGATGTTCTTAGCGGCATCAGTGCTGATTAGAGGCTCTTGCTTAATAGCAAAAATCAGAATCCCCGCTTGGCACAATATTAGTGCAACCAAGCGGGGATTCTTTCGTATATCAGCTTCAAGATTACAATCCAGCGAGCCTTTCACGGGAATCGCCAAACTCTGATAGTTTTAATCCCATGCGATCCATGATAGAAAGATAAAGGCTGCAAAGTTTGCGTTTGTCGTTGCCTGCGTTTAAGTAATCAAGCGACCTGCCCGTTTGCAATTTGCCACCAAGCCCACCCGCAAGTACAACAGGAACTTGTTGGCCGTTATGCGCATTCCAATGCTCTGAAACAAACATGATGCACGAGTTATCTAGAACTGTTTTGTCGCCTTCTTGCATCTTGGAAAGTTTCTCGATGAGGTAAGCGTATTGTTCAACATGGCAGCGAACAATCGCCTGATATTCGGGCCCGGTGTTCGAGTGCGAATAACTATGATGATCATCGCGAATATTAAGGAAGGGATAAACCTGCCCCGAAAGATCGCGGCTCATCAGCATGGTTGCAATGCGTGACCGATCGGTTTGAAAAGCCAATGCGATGATATCTGCCATCAGCCTGCAATATTCGCGGAAGTTGCTGGGCTGGCCTGCGGGTGGGCGTTGATGCAGTGGAACATTGGCCGCAACATTTTCTTTTGCCTGTCTGCGATTAAGCCTTTGTACATGCTGCTCGGTTTCTCTTACCGAGTTAAGATATTCATCAAGCTTAATCTGATCAAAGCCACTAACCTTGCGCTTTAAATCATTAGCCTGTTCCAAAACTTGATCAAGAATGCTGCCTTGCAACTTGCCCACTTGACTGCCGAAAAGGCTATCGAAAGCTAGCGCGGGGTAAAGTTCGATGGGGATGGGTGAATCAGGGCTGCGCCATGAAATATGGGAAGCATAAACCATGGAATACTGGCTTTCGTGAAACCCGCTTACGGGTTGTTCGCACCCGAGTACCAAGCTAGGAATTGCAGTTTCTTCTTCGAAATGCTTTGCAAGGCGTTGATCCATGCTGATACCGCCTTGGATGATGCTACCTCTTTTTAAGGCTGCGCCTGAAAGAATATTTCCCGTGCACTTGGCATGGCCGCCATCGCCTTCGCGATTATGAAGCCCGCGGATTACATTTATTTTCTGTTTGAAAGGTGCAAGTGGTTCAAGGCTGGAGCCCAGTTCCATATCTGCGCCATTGCCTTTGGCCCACCATGTTGTTGGGCAGATACCATCGCCAATGAATAAGCATGCAAATCGCTTTGGTTCTTCTTGCGCTTTAGCCAGCAAATGCGCAGATTCCAACCAAGGCAGTGCAACAGAAATTCCAAGCCCCTTAAGAAGTAATCGCCTAGATAAATTCATTGATGCGTTCATGGATTGTTGCCTTTCGTTTCGTTGACAAACTGAGAAGCCGAGAAATCCCGGCATCGTTGATTAAGGAATTGTGGACTGATGATCACGGTTTCAAACAACACTCCGAGTTTATCTTCATTGGTGTTCAAATCGGCTTGCATCTTTTCCAGTAAGGAATGATCTGAAAGCTGAAGCGACCTGCCCAATGCATAACCCAGAAGTTTCTGATTCAATGTTTTGGTGAACTCATTCTTACGGCTAGAAAGTAAATGTTTTGAAAACTCGGGCACGCCTTTGGCTTCTTTGCCTGAAGTTAGAAGAACCAAATTGTCGATGGGTCGCCCAGCGAGATCCTTGGTTCGCGATGCCCCGATTGGATTAAAACCTTCCATTGCCAGGCCTACAGAATCAAAACGAACATGGCATCGTGCGCAGCGGTTATCATCGGTATGAAGCACCATAAGTTGGCGGATCGTTTTGCTTTGGGTGTCGGTTTCTTTTGCGGGAAGCACTGCGACATCTGCAGGGGGTGGGGGTATATGCTCGCCTAGCATTTTGCTTACCACCCAGAAACCCCGCTTTACCGGGCTGGTGCGCTGTGGTTGGGAATTCTTGGTAAGAAAAACAGCCATGCCCATTACGCCGCCTCTTCCTAACTTTTGCATTCCTTCAACTAATTCCCAATCATCAGCTTTGCCGTTAAAGGGCAGGCCATAGTGCTGGGCAAGTTTCTTGTTAACAAAAGTAGAATCGCTGGATAGTAGATCGGTGATGGGTTTATTTTGTTGGATAAGATATGCTGCAAGCCTAGTGGGTTCTTCAAACATCGCCTGACGAAGTGCATCGTCGAATGTGGGGAAAACTTCCCTGCTTACTGCTTCGTTTTTCAAGAACTCGCGATAGCCAAGCCATTGCCCGAAGAATTCCAAGGCAAACCTGCTGACTTTAGCGTCTTTCAGCATTCTGCGTGTTTGCTCGCGTAAAACTTTTTCATCATGGAGTTTGCCACTTGCTGCAAGCTGATAAAGCTCTGCATCAGGGGGGCCAACCCAGAGGAAATAGCTTAGGCGTGAAGCTAATGCAATATCTGGAAGGGCTGCAACGCTTTTTCCAGCAGGTGATACATCCATGCGGTAACTGAAATAAGGAGAGACCAAAATCCGGACGATCGATGCCTGCACTGCTTGTTCGATACCAAGTTCTTTGTTTTGGTTGATGTCGAGAAAGAACTTTCTAAGGCTTTGCAATTCTGGATCGGTTAATGGTCTGCGATACGCAACGCTTGCGAAGTCTTCCAGATTTTTTAGGTAGACTGGAGAGATGGTTTTAAAAGATTCTGTTCGGTATTTCAGGCCTGCAGAAACATCATCGAAGAAAATGCTGATAGGATGTTTACTTAATTCTTCTCCTGTGGATTTTACATTAGATCGAACTAGGTAAAGCTCTTTAAACCGCTTTATGTTTTCTTCCTTGGTTAAATCTGGGTCTTCTTCTTTGATGGAATCGAAGTCGGGATGTTTAAGGAAACTTCGCTCGGATCGTTCAAAGAAAACAAACCCGCGAAGCATCTTCTGCCAAATATCCGTAACGAAATAAAGATCGTTCCAAAGCTGATCGATCTCCCGCTTTTCGGGATCGCTAAGTGCTAGTTTGTAAAGGGGTTGATCATCGCGGAAGAAGCCTTCAATCAAGTGGAAGCCTGCGGAGAGTCCGCGTGTGTCATCGACGAAATAAAACCGGTTGGGGAATAGTTTGCAAAACGCCTCACCCGAAGCTTGAATCTTTTGGGCGTTTGCATGACCAGGCTCAAAAAGATTTATTGAGGGTCGATATTTTTCGTTCTTAACAGGTGTTCCTGCTGAAAGTTTCACTTGAACCATCCCTTGCGATGATCCCTCAAGTTTGCAGTCTGCAAAAAAGTTAAGGTTGCCCTTAGTGTTGAATGCTGCTGCGGGGATCTCGATTTCAAGTGCCACCGGGGCTTTTAAAACCAGAGAGTCAGGATCTGCTTTTTTGCCATCTGGCCTTGTGCCAAAGCTTAACTTCTTCAATTGGTCGGGGGCATGCTCTGAAAGAATTGCATGCAGGGTCCACTTTTTCTTTTTGGCATCATTCAAATTTGCAGTCAAAGGATTCGATGTTGTAAACCCACCATCAAGGGTAACAAATCCGTCAGCTTTTAAATTATTGCTGGCTGCAATCTCAATTGCCAGCTTTATGGTTGGAGTATTACTAACATTGGAAAAGGACTGTTGAAACCGCTGCACCGAGGCAGATTTGAAATCGAAGGTGTCACGCGATTGCGCCATCTTTCTGCGTGAATCAAGATGAGCCACAGGGCTATTGCCTGCATTTGCAACAATTGCGGGTGTTTCAGGCGGGCAAAGCTTCATGCTTAACTCGCGAATATCGGTTGCAAGGGTTTTTAAAGCTTGTGCCACCTCGTTTGATACGGTGGGTTCGAGTAAGTTTTTTGGTGCGGGAATCGCTTCCCAACTTTGGCGCAACCAACTCAGATAAAACTGTCCTTCTTCTGGGGTGCCTTTAAGAGCCTCCCACAGCAAACCCATGTATTTTGAACTAAGGTTTTTATTCTTTGCCCATGCTTCCACCGAAGTTGCTTTGTCGTTTGCAGAGCGATATTTGTAAAGCCATAGCGCAGTAAGATAACTCTCATATTGAACTTTGTGCCCATCGTAAAACTTCAAGATTAATTGTTCGAAATACTTTTGGCGGTCTGCGAATGTGGTAACCGCATGGGGTGCAAACTTCAATCCCGTGGATGTCAACAGCGCATGATCTGCAACTTGCTGAGCAGCGCCGTAATACTTTTTGAACAAACTAGGCGACATCATCAACGCTTCACCCGTATTGTTGAAACCTTCGCCTGAGGAAGGATCTAGCGGAAACGATGCTGTAGGGCGAATATCCACCCCGGTGATATCGCGAATGGTATTATCAAATTCGGAATTGGTAAGTCTGCGTGGAACCACCGCACCAGGGTCGCCCGTATACTTCCGCGCCTCTTCAACCAAAATCCCTTCAACCACCTTTAGCATTTCTGCTCGTAATTCCGCAGATGGTTGCTTTGATTCAGCAGGTGGCATTTCTTCTTTCCTAAGAAAAGTCACCACATGTTCCCACTGTTTGAAATCCTCGATGGCCTTTGCTGCAGTGGTATATCGTGAAAGATCGAATTCGCCATTCTTTGTTTTTTCATTGTGACATCGCGAGCAATAAGTCTTCATAAACGGCATGACTTTATCCGTGAAGGCATCTGCTGCATAAACATCTGGTGCAATTAGAAAGTATAAGCTCAAAATCGGTATAATAAATAATCTCATAAAGCCAAAAGCTGAATTCACAAACTTGATCTCTTGGGGAAGCATTCGGGAAGGACAATTACACAAACATTTACCTTGATAAGTGTAATATTAGGGCCAGATACTGTCAATCAAATGCTTGCAATTACCTCCATAATAGTTCCCATTATGCATGCAATACTCACACGCCGCACCTATTTAGCTTTCTTTATGTTTACCTATTTTGATTTTAGTTTATGGTTGGAAAAACATGTATAAAGACTGTATTATTATCTTTCGGGCGTTATTGCCCCTGTTACCGTTGCCCCAAGGGCTCGGGCAGAACAATTTCTCAGAATAACTTATTTGGATAAACATGGGCCGTAAACCTAAGCAAGCTGGTATTCCTCAGCAACAAGACCGCAAACCCCAGCAAGACCGCAGCGTTCGTTCGATGGCCAAAATGCTTGACGCTGCCGAGGCCATTTTCGCAGAGGGCGGGGATAACTCCCTTACTGTTGATGCCGTCATAAAACTTGCGGATACCTCGGTAGGAAGCTTCTACAGCCGCTTTGGCGACCGCAACGGCCTGCTCAAAGCTATGCACGAACGCTTTCTCTTACGAATCGGAGGCGCAGCGCATGTAGCAGTCGCAACAGCCGGCAACGAAAAATCTTTGGCAGGTGCGATTGAGGTGTTCATGTCCCACGTCTTCACCGCCACCCAAGAGTACCGGAATTCAGCCCGATTTTTCGTCCTTCATCGTTCGTCCGATCCGATCCTGAGGGCTCAGGGCATTCGGGCGAATACCTTATTCGCCGGTATTTTTACCTCGCTCGTGCTAAGCCACCGCGAGGAGATTGCCCATGCCTCTCTCATGATTGCGGTCGATGTGGCCTGGCGGATGTTGTATGCGGTTTTAGCCCAGCAGATGATGTTCGATGATGAGGAAATCAGCGGCGTGGCGATGGATACCCCTGCGCTGGTGCGCGAAGTCTCAAGCTGTCTTGTGGCTTACCTCAAGGCAGGCTCGGCTAAGGGCTGATAGCACTTTTCGGCAGATCGGAAACCCGTCCCGCATTCACCTCTTTGAAGCGGGTGAGATTTTATTTTATCTCTAAACTCTTATATCCACACTTTCTCTTTTACTTTCTTTTTTACTTTTACTTTTTCTTCCCCCAACTCCCAACCCTCTTCCCTCCGGGAAAAGGGCCCTTCGCTTCGCTAGCCCGGGTTTTAAACTCCACTACTTTTTACTGCCCCAAATAGGGGTAGGGAGAGACGGTTTGTTCGTTTCCCCCTCCCTCCGAACCGGATTGGCGGATCTCCCGCATCCGGCTCTCCAGTCGATGGTTTTACCCCAAAGGGGATTGACGAGCCATTTCATGGGCGGTTAACAGACTGAACAACCCATGCTGCAAAGAAGACATTCTGCCAGCGTTGATGATCCCACCCCCGACCTCGACCTCTCAGACCCAAACGCCTGCGAAGGATACTTCGCAACCGCATCCGAACCCATTGATCGATGTCTCTCAGGGTGTTGGGCTTACTATGCTTAAAATAGCCAAACCAGCCACGCAACGACATCGATACATTCTTGATGATGTCGCCAAGACT
>CAMDHK010000106.1 GCA_945897965.1 Candidatus Kuenenia stuttgartensis
CACCTGTTTACTTGTGCCTGGTCAAAATACTAAATTTAAAACGGTCTAAGGTCATATCGGCATACAGGTGTAAAAACTCAAAGATTAAAGTTAAAATCGGAGAAATAGTAAGCGTTTTTCAGGAAAGAGCGAAATTTCAGAAAAACGAAAAGAATCATTAAAGAAATTGTGTCTAAATGAAGCAATCCATTTCTTCGTGAGGAAATAGAATCTCGGGGCAATTTTGCTGGTTCACTTTGCTTAATTCTTTTGCGTGCCCCTTTAGATACGCCAAGAGGCTTTCTGTTTCGATATCCGAGCGCCGTGGGTCGCGATGGCCCATATGCAATGCTTTTGTGTTGGCAGCAAATGCTGTTAATAGACACCATTCCATAGGGCTATGCCCCCATCCAATCCGTTTGGTTGGGGCCCCAGATCCAATACCAGACTGGCCCAGATATTCAGAAAGGAGGAATTGTCCATCAAGGTAAATTGCATCGGCATTTTTGCAGAAGTTAGCAAGTCCGATATCTGTCTCGGTCAATTGCTCATGATCAGATGCGTAAACATAGGACTTTCCTTTGGATTCAATTTTGTAGGCATTTGCACCGCCCGGATGATTAAGCTGGAAGTGCGAGATTTTTGTTGAACCGATGACAAGGGGAGAGTTTTCCTCGAAACGAGATATTTTCTTGATGGCTTTTATTTTGGACAAAATCGGTGGATAAAGAGAATTAACCATATCTGAGTTTTGGCCGAAAAAATCGATTAGATTTCCTGCAACCTTTTCGCATCCATACAGGTCGAAAGAATTGTTTATATCGTAAAATGACTGACACATGGGCAGGCCGAATAAGTGATCGTAATGCATATGGCTAAATAGTATTAAACCTTTTCTTTTTTCAATTGGTAGGTTTGCCCACTTAGATTCAAGATTGATTCCAAAGTTGATTACGCCGGTGCCACAATCGATCACAATCATGCAGTCTTCTGTGTTGATTTCAACACAAGAGGTGTTTCCGCCAAAGGTTGATTTTGAGGAAAAAGGTAGATGATCATGAACCATTTTTGCAACACTTGATTCCAGATTCGCATGATCAATATCTTTCAGATGCCCACTTTTGACGAGTGTGCAAATTGAATCAATAATTTTTTCGGTAACCTCGGAAGGTTTTAAAGGGGAGGAAATACTGCCACTGGTTCCCCAGTATTTGACATGGATATTCCAGTTGTTTTTTGCGTTATGATCATTCATAAAATTTAGTGTCCTGCGAGGCCGCCCTCAATTCGGTGATCTAATCCCGGGTGCAATAGTTTTGTTTTTGGATCGATAAGAATTGAATGAGCATCGCCCTGCCTTCGAGATGAAATATCATGCCCCATGGCGCGGAGCTTTTTCATGTTGACCTCGTACTTTGCATTATTCGCTTCTTCGAAATAAGCTTTATCAGGGAACCATTGATGATGAAGTCGCGCAGCATCAACTGCTTCCTGTGCGGTCATTTCGAAATCGATGACATTTATGATGATATTAAATACAGTGTTGATGATGGTTCTGCTGCCCGGGCTACCTGTAACAAGGTAAGGTGAGCCATTTTTTGCAACGATGACCGGTGTCTGGGAACTGAGCATTTTTTTTGAGGGCGCAATCAGGTTAGGTTTAGTGCCAACTCTTCCAGATTTGGTTGTCTCCCCCGGAAACCAGTTAAAATCAAGCATCTCGTTGTTGAGAAGAAATCCTGCGCCTCTTACCATCACCTTGGATCCGTAACTTTGCTCTAGAGTGTAGGTGTTGCTTACTGCCATCCCTTGCGCATCAACGATTGAAAAATGGGTGGTGTTGTCGCTTTCCTTGGAGATGTTGAAATCCTTTGCGAGATCGGCACTGGGGGTTGCTTTTTGCAGGTTGATGTTGGCTGCAAGATTTTTTGCGAACTCTTTATTTAAAAGAGTTTCAGGGATATCCACAAAACCTTGATCTCCAAGATGCTTAGCTCGTTCACAAAAAGCCCGCCTCATGGTTTCGATTAGAAGATGAAAAGTTTCAGGCGACCAGCGCCCCATCTTTTTGATGTCTATAGGTTCGATCATGTTTAGCATTAAGCCTAGGGTAATAACCCCTGAACTAGGAGGTGGAGAACCGTAAATGGAATACCCTTTGTATTCCAGCTTGATGGGTTTTCTTTCTCTCGCTTGATAAAGAGCCAAATCGTCTTTGCCTATTAACCCGGTTCCCATTTTCATTTCGTTGCTTATAAGATCAGCGGTGCTGCCCAGATAGAACTCATCGGGGCCAAACTTTGCGATTTTAGTGAGGGTGTTTCCCAAATCTTTTTGAACGAGAATATTGTTCGGTTCCCAACTATTGGTTCCATTCGTTGGTTTAAAAACCCGCTGAAGTTCTTCGAATTCTTTGGAAGTAGAGAGCAATCCATTTAAGGAATTAGCCAGTTGCTTGCTAACCGGAAAGCCTTTTTCAGCAAGTTCAATAGCGGGGGCAAGAAGTTGAGCCCAAGGTTTTGAACCAAAGCGCTGGTGCGCCAATGCTAGACCACGAACTGTGCCGGGCACGCCTGAAACTTTGTGAGTGAACATTCCATCATTTTTTTTAAAGACAGTTTCGAAAGCTGCTTTCGGTGCCATTTCTCGATATTCAAAAACCGTAGGTTCGCCTTTGCCAAGTGGCGGGTGAACAACCATGAATCCCCCGCCTCCGATATTGCCTGCTGCAGGGTGTGTTACTGCGAGTGCAAAGGCGGTTGCAACTGCGGCATCAACAGCATTCCCACCAGATTTAAGGATTTGTAAACCCGCATCAGAACCCGGTTGCGAAACAGAAACCACCACGCCTTTATTAAATGATTCAGCACCTTGCAAAAAAGTGCAGGTGAGGGCAAGTGTAACTAGAAGGCAAAAATTATAAGCAATCTTCATAATGGTCCTAATAGGAAATCAATCATTATGGATATGGTAACGATTTGTGGAGAATTAAATAAGATGAAAAATGAATCAAGAAAAAGCAGGGATGGGTGTGCCGTAATATATATTGTTCGGGCGTTGAGTGGCGTCATGCCAAACTGCATCTGAGGGGATGCCAAGAGAGTTGTAGATTGTTGCAGCAAAACTTTCTGGGGTGTAGGGTTCAGTAGCGGGGAAGCCGCCATTTTTATCTGAGCTGCCAACCACCGTACCACCCGGAATGCCTGCACCAGCAAAAAATACGCTTTGCACAGCGCCCCAGTGGTCTCTGCCTGGAAGTTTGTAATGTGCAGGCAAGCCGAAGATTTTAGGAGTGCGGCCGAATTCGCCAGCCATTACTACAAGTGTGCTTTTTAATAATCCGGATTCTTCAAGATCATCAAGCAGCGCAGAGAGGCCCCTATCGGTTGGCGGAAGCAGTTTTTCTTTAAGGTGGGGGAAAGCATTACCATGCGTATCCCAAGTTTCATTATTTCCAAGATTAACTTGAATCAGCGGGACGCCAGCCTCTGCTAAGTTTTTAGCCATCATAAGCGACCAGCCGAAGGAATTCTTGCCGTACCGTTCCTGTTGTTTTTCCGGAGCAGTAGTAACATCGAAGCATGTTCTAACTTTAGGATCAACAAGAAGGGAAAGAGCACCTTGATGAAAACGATCAAATTGGTTGACGGTAGCCACGGTTTCGAGATCGCTGACTTGTTTATCTAGATTTTTCATAAGAGAAAATCTGTTTTGCAAGCGGGTGTTGGTCAAGGATTCAGGAAGAGAAAGATTCGGAGCTATAAAGGCCCGTTTTGCACCTTTGATTTCTCGTTGCTGATGATCAAATTCATAGGTGGGATATGCGCCGTAAGCTTTGGAATCGAAGGGTGAAGCCTCGATGAACCAAGGGTCGCCCCGGGTTCCCATTTGGCCGCCAAACTGCCCAGGAATAACCCGGCCTGAATTATGAACCAATTTCTCGGGCAAAACTATTGCAGGTGGAAGGTTGTTGCTTGGTTTGGTTACATTACCAATGATTGATGCCATCGAAGGCCAATCCGAGTTTTTTGGTTTGCTTGGGTCAAACCCCGCAGGGGAGTCTGCGCGCCCGGTCATCATGATTAAATGGCCAAGGGAATGATCATTGGTGCGGTGAGTTAAAGAACGAAGCAATGCCCATTTGGAACTGCGAGCAGCAAGCATTGGTAGATGTTCGCAAATGGTGATCCCAGGTGTTTGGGTGGCAATAGGTTTGAACTCGCCTCGGATATTTTCTGGCGCATTCGGTTTAAGATCGAAGCTATCTATTTGAGAGAGACCACCAGAAAGAAAAATAAAAATCACAGACTTGGCTTTGATCTTAGGCTTTGCAGAGGTTGTTTCCATAGCCCTTAAAGCATGCAAATGATTGGTACCCAAACCCAACAATCCAACTGCGCCGGCCTGTATCGCTTGCCTGCGGTTTAACTTGGGGTGTTGGTAGTTTTGGAAATTAAGCGTCATTGGCTACAATTTTCCCGATTGCATTAAGGTATGAACTAAACCATCATGTAAGCATTGTGTCATAGGTACATGGTTGTTGGCAACTATATTTCAGGATTAAAACAATGAATCAAATTCTCCGATTAACTGCCTTGATGGTGTTAGTTTTAATGATACCCTTGTTTTATTCGGAAGTAGGCAGGTCGTTTCCTGAGGAAAAAACTGAATTAAGATTAACTTTAAGATCAAAGAAAGAAATAAAGGGCGATAAAAAGGATTGGGCAACAGAACTTAAGGAAGAAAAATGGATTGCATCAAAAACCGCAGTAGTGGTTTGCGATATGTGGGACAAGCACTGGAGCAATAATGCCTCGGTTCGTGTGGGAGAGATGGCACCCACGGTAAACCTTTTTTTAAAGAAAGCCCGAGAGAAGGGCGCGACCATCATCCATTGCCCCAGTGATACACTCGAGTTTTACAAGGATACACCTCAAAGGTTACTTGCCAAAAATGCCCCTGTGATTACCACAAAAATCCCCCTGATGCGGTGGTGCAAGCTTGATCCAACAATGGAAGAAAAACTTCCAATTGATGATACCGATGGCGGGGATGATTCTATTCCTAAATGTAAAAATTACCGGGCTTGGACCAGGCAAATTGATGCCATCGAGATTTTTCCCCAAGATGCTATTACCGATAGTGCGGAAGCTTTTTACCTGATGAAGCAAAAAGGTATTACGCATGTTCTGGTGCTTGGTGTGCATACCAACATTTGTGTGTTGGGCAGGCCATTTTCTATCAGGCAAATGGTGCAGCAGGGTATGAAGGTTGCTTTGGTTAGGGATTTAACGGACACGATGTACAATCCGGAAAAAGCGCCATTCGTAAGCCATTTTACTGGCACAGACCTAGTTGTGGAACATATTGAGAAGTTTTGGTGCCCGACAATTAGCAGTAATCAAATATTAGGTGGAAAAGAATTTCGGTTTAAAGAGGATAAGCGCCCCCGGGTTTTATTTGTTGCAGCAGAAGATGCTTACAAGTCTAGGATTTGGATTCCAGAGTTTGCGCTGGCAAGACTTGGAAAAGAGTATCAATCTCAATTTGCGTTTTCGTCTGAAGCGAGGTTTGGCAGCCTCCCCGGTTTGAATATGCTTGATTCAGCAGATTTACTAGCGCTTAGTTTGCGAAGACGGGGAGTGCCTGAGGAAGAGATGAAAATGCTAAAAGAGTATATCAGCCAAGGAAAGGCTTTGCTTGCAATCCGAACTGCAACGCATGGTTTTGCGCCTAATGTGAAGTTGCCTATTGGTTATGCAGAATGGAAGGATTTCGATAAGGAGGTTTTAGGCTGTAACTATCAGGGGCATGAAGTTGCTAATTCTTTAACGCAGGTTATGCCTGTATTAGATCAGTTTAAAAACATCAATTTTGACAAAGTGAAAAATGAAAAGTTGGCTTCACACCTTTATAAAGTGAATCCGCTCGCCAAGGATGCGAAGGTCTTGCTCGAGGGTAAATCCGTTCCTGGTGGAAAGGTGGAGCCCGTGGCATGGATGAGGGAAAAGCCAAAGGGCAGGGTGGGTTGTTTTACTTTAGGCCACTTCGATGAGATGAAACATGAGGAAATCCAAGCGGTATTAAAAAGCATGATTGATCTGATGATAGGCAAAAGGGATTTAAAGTAAAAGATTGCCCAGATTATAAAAGTTAAAATGGGAGGGGCTACGCTCGAAAGGTTCGATTTGATCGAGCGTTGGATTAAATCTGATGGTTTCAAGAAGGAATTTGTTCCTACTATTCAGATTGTGATGAATTTAACATCCACCTATCCGAAACCCATAAGGAATAAAGCTTTGAATCGACTTGCATGCAGTTTTTGTGGGGTACATTCGTTGTATGATGCACAAGTTTGATCTGCGCGCAGGAGGGTTGCGAGATGTTAGTATTAAGTCGGAAACTTGGAGAAAAGATTTACATCGGAGAGAATGTTTGCATTACTGTCGTGGATATTGACAGGGGCAAAATTCGACTCGGTATTGAAGCTCCTCGAGATGTACCAATCTACCGCCAAGAATTGCTTCCCTCAAAGGGTGGCGAAGCGACCGCCCAAGAAGATACAACCTCTGCGATTGTTCAATAATCCTAGAGCTGAAATAATAAAAACAAGACTCTGATTAACTTCAGGGTCTTGTTTTTATTTAGGGGGATGTTTTTTTGAGCAAGTGAATCTTAGATTGATTACAATCGTAAATATGAGCGAGCTTTTCAAAAAATCGTTGGCTAAATTCGGGCCAGAAAGAGCCTACCCAGTTCCATCGCTGGAGTTTTCTCGTCAGTTCTGCCTTACCTTTACAAATAATAATTACGAAAATTTCAGCGTTGTTTCCAGGCTTCTACCTAAACCTTTGATACCCCATTTTCATGCAGTCTATTCTTTTTGCAGATGGGCCGATGATCTAGGGGATGAAACAGGCGGTGGGGAAAAAGCATTAGAATACCTGCGATGGTGGCGCTTAGAGTTAAGCGATTGCTACAAGCAAACGCCTTACCATCCGATTTTCGTAGCGTTGGCTTCTACCATCAAGCGGTTTCACATTCCCGAACAATTATTTAAAGACTTAATTTTTGCATTTGAGCAGGATCAGTTGGTGCTTGAATACCAAACTTATGAACAGTTGCTTCAATATTGCAAATACTCTGCGAATCCGGTCGGCAGGTTGGTATTGCTGCTTTGGGAAACATACGACGAAGAAAAAGCTGTTTACTCTGACTATATTTGTACTGCGCTGCAACTTGCAAATTTCTGGCAGGATGTTGCGAGAGATTTTCTAATAGGAAGAATTTACATTCCTGCAGAATGTAGATTGAAATTTAATTATAGCTCCGAAGATTACGGCAATCGAACGCAGAATCAAGCTTTTGAATCAATGATGGCCGACCTAGTTGATCGTACAGAAAAAATGTTTTTTATGGGAAGCCCGTTGCTAAGCATGGTGCCCAAGGCTAGAAAAGTAGACTTGGAGTTATTTATGGAAGGAGGGCTTTCCATTCTTAGTAAAATAAAAAAGATGAACTACAAAGTTTGGGAAGCTAGGCCTTCACTATCTAAATGGGAAAAGATGATGATTTTAGGAAAATCACTTTTGAAACGCCTGCCATTGCTTACGAAGTCGTAGTTGCTGCCGTCTTTATTGTTTAGGAGTTGTAAGCAGGATGCCGTCGCAAAAAGAATCATTTGATTATTGCAGGAAAATCGCCAAGGAACAGGCTGGGAATTTTTATCTCACCTTTCATCTTCTGCCCAAATTAAAGAGCGATTCCATGTGTGCCCTTTATGCTTTTATGCGTATAAGCGATGATATTGCAGATGAACCTGGCGAGATTAATTCAATACGAAAAGCACTGGGCAATTGGCGTGAACAAACTTTAGGTGCTCTAAATGGTCAGTTCAGTCATCCAATCCATCCAGCTTTTGCATTAATGGTTCAAAGGCATCAAATACCCCACCAGTATTTGCTTGATGTGTTGGATGGGGTTGAAATGGATCTCGATATCCATCGTTATCAAACATTTGAAGATCTTTACAAATACTGTTACCGGGTGGCATCAGCAGTTGGTCTATGTTGTATTCACTTATGGGGGTTTAATTCTGAAAAAGCTTTGCTGCCTGCTGAATCTGCAGGTATCGCATTGCAATTGACCAATATTCTCCGCGATATCAAGGAAGATTACGCTAGGGGCAGAATCTATCTTCCGCAAGAAGACATGGTTAGGTTTGATTATGATGAGACCAAATTAAATAATAAAGTAAGAGATGAGTGCTTTTTTAATCTGCTTGATTTTCAGGCAAAGAGGGCTGCAAAACACTATGAACAAGCCCAGGAATTGACCCAATATCTGGATGGTAACGCACGGGGTATTTTTCTTGCAATGTTGCATACTTATAAAGCTATACTCGATAAAATGCAGAAGAACAATTTTGATTTGTTTAACGACAGAGTCAGGATCGGTACTTTTCAAAAACTATGCCTGCTAGCAAAATACCTTCCTTATTCATGGAAGTCATCTTGATGCTGGCAATCAGCACAGGGAATTGTATCTTATTATTATGAACTTTTAACCAAGGAGATTCTGGAATGAAATTAGCAACGATTCAAACCCCACAAGGAAACCGAGCGGTCCTTTTTCATGATGGTGCGCATATCGATATCAATGCCACCGATCCTTCACTACCCTCGAGTGTAAAAGCTATTTTAGAGGCTGGTGATGATGTGTTGAAAAAGGTAAAGGCGCTGGGCGGTTCAGCAAAAGCAGTTAAAATTGCTGCTGATAAAATTGTTTTTGAATCTCCTGTAGTTGATCCTAATAAGGTCGTTTGCATCGGCCTTAATTATAAAGATCATGCTGCTGAAAGTGGCATGCCCATCCCAAAGGAACCTGTTCTTTTTAGTAAATTCCCTACTGCTTTGACTGGCCATGATCAACCTATTCTTCTCCCGCCTGTTAGCTCTAAAGTTGATTACGAAGCGGAACTGGTTCTCGTTGTTGGTAAAAAAGGTAAAAACCTTAAAGCTCATGATGCCATTAATTGGCTCGCAGGATACACCATTGGGCATGATGTTTCTGCAAGAGATTGGCAGTTGGAAAAAGATGGTAAGCAATGGATGGCTGGAAAAACATTCGATACCTTTGCGCCATGTGGCCCCTATCTAGTGACTTGCGATGAAATTCCTGATCCTCATAAATTAGGCATCAAGCTTAGGTTGAATGGCCAAACCATGCAAGATAGTACCACTAGCCAGCTTATTTTTTCGGTGGGTGAAATCCTTGCTTACCTGACGCAGGTTGTAACTTTGTTGCCAGGCGATTTAATATTTACCGGAACGCCCCCAGGCGTGGGCATAGCTCGAAAGCCCCCAGTTTTTCTTAAGGCAGGAGATCTTTGTGAAGTTGAAATCGAAGGCTTGGGCATTCTTCGTAACCCAGTAGCGATGGGTTAAGCGGTGCTAAGTTTTTGTGGTTAGATTGAGTTTGGAATGATTCGGGGTGGCGCAGGCTGCCCCGATTTCTTTTTACCAGCATCTTCTTTAGGTTTCAAGAAATCCCATTCGTCTTTTGGGGTCGCTTTACCTTTTTGAGTTTCTTCAATTTGCTTGGCTATTGCTGCGATCTGCGTAAGGATCATGTGGCCATCCAGAGATTTCTCTGCAGTATCAGCTTTACCCATTAGGGTTTTGAACAAATCGGTATCTGGTTTATCGCCTGCGGGAAGATGCAGATCGTCGATGATATTTGGGTGCTGAGTTCCCCAAAGATTTTCGTGACAATTCAAAGTGACTAGAAGATCGACTGGGGTAGGGCTTACTTTGCCTGCAAGCCAATATGCGGCTGTCCCACCCAGTCCATGACCTACAATAACAAAACGCATTTCAGGGTCTTTCTGGCTTAGGGATTGAATTTCCTTTGCAAATTGATGCACATGGTAGAGATAACCAAAGTAAGTATTATTAAAACCAGCGGCTCGAACTTGTGCATTTAATTCACGAAACCCGCCACAATCACAGAAATCGAAATCCTCGATGAAAAAGACTGCGACTTTGCATTTGGAATTCGCAGAGGAGTCTGCGGTTAAGTGGGCGAAATCTGGTTGCAGCGTTCTTATGAAGGGTTCGTAAGGGTAATAAATCTGACAACCGATTGCAGTAAATAGTATCCCGGTTAAAGGAATCAAGAACTGGTAAATTGATTTCTGGAAGCCCATGAATAAACCCTACCCAAATAAAACCTATAGGAAGCTATATGTTCTATTCGGGTCAGGCAAAGAATGAGCTTTAGGAAAAAACTAAGAATAATCCGAATTTTACCATATTGGTAAAAGGGGAAGACTGGGATGCAACCCAATTCTGATAGATTCTTTTATCCTACGATTACCACTTTCTCTGAATTAACGGATTGAATTTCCTTGTGGCACAAAACCAATGCATCGCGCGCTAGGGCACCACTCAGCAAGTCTGGTTCGATCCCTTTGACCACTCCGTTAACCGCGGCTTGAATTTCTTTAGTGAATGCAAAAAGTGGATCACCACCGCCACTCAAAACGGGTTGTTTTGTTTTGCCATCTTTGGTGAGTAAGGTAAGAGGTTGGCCAGCAGAATGATAAGTGAGGGTAGCTTTTTCCATGTAGATATCGAAACCATGGGCAAATGCTCTGCCATCCATATTAAGTGCGCCGCTGCTGCACGAAATAGCAGGGCCATTATCCCCATACAAATATTGGGTGGTAAGGAATTCGACGGTGCCATCGTTTCGGGTGATCCCGTTAGAGAAAACCCTGCCTGGAACGCCCGCAATAAGGCCGATGAAGTGAGTATCGTGGATGTGTAAATCAACAGCAGGGCCGCCTGTTTTAGAGCTGTCATCGATGTCGCTCGACCAATCAGGTTTGGAAATGACCCTGACAAAATGCGCAGCTTGAAGCCTGCCATATTTTTCAGACTTAATGGCCTCTGCAGCAAAGGCGAATTCAGGAAAGAAAGGAAGAACATGTGCAACCATCAAAAGTTTACCTGCGTTTTTTGCAGCCTTCACCATCGCATCAGCCGACTTGATATCTAAAGCGATACTCTTTTCGACGAGCACATGTTTGCCAGCTTTAAGTGCAGCAATCGCCATGCTGGGGTGCAGGTGAGTGGGTGAGCAGATATCAATCAGATCGATATCAGGATCCGCAATCATATCTTCAAAGCGCTCATATTTTTTATGTTGCGATATGTTCATTTGAGTGCCTGCGGGGCCGAAATTGCCTTGAATTCCGCGCCAGTCACCTGCAAGTTTTTTAGGATCTCTACTAGAAATCGCAGTAACCTTTGCGCCTTTAAGTTTTTGCGCAGCAAGGTAATGAATCATTCCCATGAAGCCAATGCCAGCGAGTCCAATGCGTATCATGTCGACAACCTTTCAAATTAAACAAGTAGATTCAGGTAGGTATCATAACCTGATTTGGGCTAAATACCATAGGTATAAGGGCTTTAAAATGTAACGATTGTGCGGGCCTTAATAGGTCTCGGAAAACTCTTCCCAACGCAATCCACCCTAATAAGTGTTACAGCTTTTTTCCGAATGTGAAAGTGTATCGGTAGTAAGGTTTCTCTGCGAGAAATTAACTTTCCTGCAGGGGCAATATCCATGGGTAAATCCTTTTGTTTGTCGATTTGAAACCCTATCGCTTATGGTTATTTATTTGTTACTGGCTGTTTGGAGGGAATCATGGACAGTCGATTTTTTTTGGTAATGATGCTTGGTGTTGCAAGCATGGGGCCTGTGCAAGCAGGTGTAATTAATGGCAGTTTGTTCTTTGGCAAGAAGCCAGTTAAAAACCCAACAGAAAGAGTTCCCGAATTAATCGGGATTCTTAAAACCGATGGGGATGAAGACAAAAGAGCTGATGCAGCGTCGGAGCTAAGGCAATTCGATCCAGCAGCCTTCCCTATGGTGGTGCCTGTGTTAATCGAAGCATTGGCTAACGATAAAAAGCCCTCGGTAAGGGCGGAAGCAGCCATATCACTCAGCAAAATCAGGCCGGTTTCGCCTTTAGTTGGT
This sequence comes from Candidatus Kuenenia stuttgartensis, assembly GCA_945897965.1. Taxonomy (GTDB): domain Bacteria; phylum Planctomycetota; class Planctomycetia; order Gemmatales; family Gemmataceae; genus UBA969. The sequence goes on from CAMDHK010000106.1 coordinate 12,025, forward strand.
CAGGCGCTAGAAAATTCGATAAGCACAGATGCATCCATGAGAGTGCGTATTCAAGCAAGAAGTTCATTGCTTCAATACAATCTTGCAGGGTATAGGTCTGCGCCCAAAAATATCGAAAGCGCAATCCAAAGTGGTGAACCGCCGCTTGCAGATGCACCAACCATTATTCCACCATTGCCGGTTTCCAATGGAGCTCCAGTAATTGCCAAGCCTACTTCAAGAATGAATGTGCTCACCCCAGGGTCGAGTCCAGCATTGAAGCCAGTGCCATCTTCGAAAAAAGCGGAGCCACTGAAATTGGAACCCTTAAAGAAAGACAGCAAGGTTAAAGTTATCGATGGGCCAGAACTTCTGCCTAACTAGGGTGGTAAGCTGGATTATTGTAAAAGGAAGAAGGACTGGAGAAATAACTCCGGTCCTTCTTTTATGTTTTAGGTTGAAAGCAAAAGCGGATGAAGCTTAAGATTTCTTGGGCATTGCATGGGTCGGGTGTCCGAAAATAGATTCAGCAGCTTCCGAAATAGTTTCAGAAAGAGTGGGGTGCGCATGCATTGTCATGGCTAAATCGCGAGCACAAGCGCCCATTTCGATAGCAAGCATAGCTTCGCCAATCATTTCGCCAGCATCGACACCAACAATACCAATGCCCAGAATGCGCTCAGTTTTTGGGTCTACTAAAAGCTTGGTAAGGCCTTCGGTGCGTTTGCGAGTCATGGCTCTGCCTGACCCAGCCCAAGGGAAACGAACGCGTTTAACTTCAATGCCTTTGGCTTGGGCTTCATTTTCAGTTAAGCCACACCATGCAATTTCTGGGTCGGTAAAAATAACCGCAGGCACCGCTTTGACATCGTAAACAGCGGGTTCGCCACAAATAACTTCAGCAGCAATCTTGCCTTCGTAGGTGGCCTTATGTGCAAGCATAGGATCACCAGCGACATCGCCAATTGCAAAAATATGCTCAACAGCAGTTCGCATTTGATCATCAACAGGGATGAAACCTTTCTGGTTTAAAACGATGCCCGTTTTATCGAGGCCGATATCGCCAGTGTTGGGCCTTCTGCCAACCGAAACTAGAACTCTGTCAAAAATCGGTTCTTTCTCTGTGACTTCTGGACCCTCGATAGTGGCTTTGATTCCCTTTGCAACTTCTTCAACTTTGACAACCTTGGTTTTAAGGAAGATCTTGTGGAAGATGGTTTCAAGTCTGCGGTGTAAAGGCATAACCAGATCGCGATCAGCGCCAGGCAGTAAGCCATCCGACATTTCTACAACGGTGACTTTACTACCCAAAGAAGCATAAACAAAACCCAGTTCCAACCCGATGTAGCCACCACCAACGATGAGAAGCTTAGCTGGAATATCTTCGAGCTTGAGAGCACCTGTGGAATCCATGATGCGACTAGTGGGAAGGTTGAAAGCAGGTGGCTTGGTAGGGCTAGACCCTGTACTGATGATGCACTTTTCGAATTTGACAGTGCCTTTGCCTTCGACCTCAATGGTGTTGGGCGAGGTGAACTTACCTTTACCTTGAACAAAGTTAATTTTTCGGGCGTCGCAAAGCCTTCCCAGATTGGTGGAAAAGGAGCTTAC
>CAMDHK010000107.1 GCA_945897965.1 Candidatus Kuenenia stuttgartensis
GTTTTGCCTTACACTCTGGATTATTACCACAGCCAAACATCAGGGGTTTTTTCTGAAGCAAGATCACTGGGGAAAGTTACAGTGGTCACCCGGGGTAGTTGGATGGCTGATGAAATCAACCAAAACGGTGGTGGCATCTTATGTTTGCCAGAAGATCCAAAAAGCATAGGTGATTCCATTTCAAAAGCCATTAGCAACTATTCTTCTTTAAAAAAAGAAGCCCTGAAGGCTGAAAAGAACTGGAATGGGTTTCATAATGTTGGTAATTATTTTAAAATATTAATGAATACTGTTTTTCCTGATGGGGTAAGTGCGTCCTGAAATAAGAACACTTAAAATTAAAAAGCTATAATAATTATCAGTCACTTTTTTAATAATGGCAATCAATCCAATTAAACCATGCACCTTATAATTGCTGATCACACCTTGAAAGACTACCAAGGGCATTCCTTCGAATACTGTAAATCCGTGCGGGAAATCGCAATAGCCAAAGGATGGAAAGTAACCACCCTTGGAACCAGCCAAATCACTAATCAATTACAAAAAGAATTAAATGCAACAGCTTTTTTCAAGCATGACTTCTTTCACCATTACCCCATCAATCCATTAGTGTTCCTATTTCCATCAAGAATTGCAAACGCTCTTCAGTCTCGCTGGAATTATCGCCAGCATAGTAATTCCCTATTCGCCGATCTTTGCAAGATACTTCCAGATTGCAACAACTCTGAACCCGTTCTTATCCTTTTCCCCACATTCAGCTTTAACGACATTATCGGGATTACCCGATTTGCAGAAAAACTAGCCCCATCCTCCAATACACAAATCGCAATGGTCCAACATTTCACCTCCAAACCCAATTTAGAAAAAGACCATTTCCCCCATAGGCTTTACAGCCATTCATTAAATTACTTATCCCAAAGCCCTGCTAAAAATAGAATCAACCTCTTTGCCGATAGCCAAGATCTAGCTGATGAATACAAATTCTACATTGATAAACCATTTAAAGTACTTCCGATACCACACACGCAATATCCCTCTGAACAATCTTCAATAAAAACACCCTCAAAGAAGTTAGTGATTGGGTACCTGGGCGATGCTAGAACCAACAAAGGATTCCACCTGATTCCAGAAACAATCAACCATGTAACCACTGCTTTAGGAAACAACTTAATACATTGGGAAATTCAAGCAAATATCAGGAATCACCAAGAATGGCAAACAGTTCAAGCAGTACGCTTGCTCAAATATATGCCATTTATCAACCTACATCATGAACCTATGTCTACCGATGACTACCATAAACTGATGGCTAAGATTGATATTTTTATGCTACCTTACACTTTGGAAAATTATCATAGTCAAACCTCTGGAGTATTCTCGGAAACAAGGGGACTTGGTAAAGTATCGGTGGTAACGAAAGGGACATGGATGGCAGGAGAAATCAAAAATAATGGTGGGGGAATATTATGCACTCCCGAAGACAGTAAAAGTTTGGCAGATGCAATCATTGAATGTATCGAAGCATATCCGCAGTTGAGCGCGGAAGCAGGGTTGGCTGGAAAAAAGTGGTGTGAATTCCATAACAGCGAAAACTACATAACTGAATTGATATCAGATATTCCTTTTAAAGCTTAAGGAAAGCAAGATTCATGACATCGAAGATTGGTTTTTTGAAATCAAATTTACAAGATACTTTTCCTCGAGGGGTGAGAAGAGTTGCCCGTGCCATCGTCGAAATCGTTAATGCATCCTCCAAAAACAACCAAACTTTGATCTGCCTTGATGACAAGAAAATACCTAATTCGCGCCCCTTGAGCTTATCCTTTGATCCCTTGAACGATTGGCTGAAAAGCAACCCACTAACCCTTCCCCAAAAACCTGGTTATCCGTTTTCTATTGCGGGATTAAAAAAAATTGTCAGAATGTTGATACCTCCAATTTTTTACCCACTCATAAAAACATTAATTTTTATTTTAAAAACATTCATACTCAATCTTAGAAATTTAATTAGTAAAACCACAAAGAAGATCGCATCTAATATTTCGTCAGATATTCAACTGCCTAAGGAAATCGTTGCGTTAAGCGAACTCGATGCGGTCATTGCATTTGAACCGTTCAATGACATATGGATGTTACCAGTTGAGAACTGTAAAGCCTTGGTAGTTGGCTGGTTTTACGATGCAGTACCAAAAAGAATACATGAGGGAGAAAATTGGAACCCTGATCTTTTTGATACCTTCGTCAGTTTAATGGCACTTCGGGCAAACCACATTTTCTGTGATTCGAAAAGTGCGGAATGCGATCTGCATTATTTCTTCCCAGCATCACTTGGAAAAACCTCGGTCATTCATCTTGGCCACGATATCGAACGGTTTGAAAAAAGGCTTTCTGATTCCGATGCAACTAAAATTCTGCGTGATTCAGGTGTTAACCCATTAATCCCTTATTTTCTTTTTGTAGGAACAGTGGAACCCAGAAAAAACATCACGGGGATATTGCTTGCTGCTCAAAAACTTAAGCAAATAAAACCAGATGTTGTGTTTCAAATTGTTCTCATTGGCCAAATCCATGGGCAACATGAAATCCGAAGGATGATCAAAGAAACAAACGCGACACTTCCAGTGCATGTGCTCGAATATCTGCCCGACAACCAAATTAGCACGTTCATGAATCGTGCAACGGGATTTGTATTCCCATCCAAGTGGGAAGGATTTGGAATTCCAAATTTGGAAGCAATGACTTCAGAAACAATAGTTATCACATCCGAACTTGGCCCGATGCCTGAAGTATGTGGAGAACACGCACTGTATTGCGATCCTTACGATCACACTAGTATTGCAATGCAAATGCTAAAGTGTTTGGAAATGCCTAAAGAAGAAAGAGCGCAAAGGTTGAAAGCTGCAAAACTTCACGCTTCGCAATATACATGGAAAAAAGCTGCAGGAGAAATGATGAACACCGTCAACCAGTTATTAGAAGCTAGAAAAAAAGCGTAGTAAGAATAGAAAGTTCTATTTTTCGTCTTCAGTATCATCATCGGGATTAGCGCCATCGGTTGGGGTATTAAACCCTAGTTCGGTGGGCCTGGCTTCAACGCCTTGAGAATCTCGCATCATCTCGCAGAATCGGTTTGAAGAAAGTTGAAGAACCCTTAGACATCGTTGGAAAACGGATTTGCAATTATCAATGGGTTCGCAAAACATTTCGACCCCAGCCCAGACTTTGTCACCCAACTGATAAAGTTTTACAACCTTCATTTCAGCATTAATATCCATGATGAAGCTAGCCGCTTTTTCTTCTTCATCAGGGGTGCTAATCTCCCAGAAGGCGGGATAAACAAGCCTGAAATAGCTATTATCCTCTTCTTCTACAAAAAGAAGATAAGTCACTGCTTCATGTTTGAAAACAATATCGCCATCATCGTCCTGCGATGGCCTATAGCCTTCTTCCTGAAGAAAATCCATAAACAACTGCTGTTTAGATTGCATACTACTCCCCAATATAAGCAAGAACTGTAGTACTACCTTACAGGGAAAAAGGTATCACAGGCAAGCTGATTCGAAAAGAATCAGGAGGGTATTTCCAAAATATTTATAGGGGAGTAATTGGTAGCGTAATCCTTGTTTTTATCAAGGACTTTACCATTACCTGAACTATTAGCATTAGTGGAAACGATAGCAATTTTTTTGCCTGCGGGGTGAAGTGCAAACGAATGACAATTAGGCATGGTTGCAAGGTTGATAAAAGGTTGGGTTTCGCCCATGAGATTAAAGAATACTTTTCCGTTACCGGGCTGCCCGCTGCTAACTCCAGCAAGAATGGAATCGGTAATAAAAAGCAAATCGTAAACATAACCATCGTTTTCGCTACCCGACTGGATGCGGGAGATTTCTTTACCAGATTTCCAATCAAAAATAATTACAAGTGAAGGGCCCTGCACAAATCCACCCCGGTTAGGATTAATACCGCCACATGCAAGCTTCTCACCTTTGGAATCGAATGCGAAGCAGCGCACGCCGCCTACATCTTGCAGGCGATCGAGTTTATACATCGCAGAAGCATCAAGTTCACGAAGTTTTTTTCCGGTAGACGCATCGATTTGGGCAATTTTTCCGAGCAAGTCGCCCACCAAAAGGGCTTTGGAATCTGGAGTAAATGCAACAGAAAGAGGATCCCAAGAGAAATCTTTGAACTCTTTGACAAGTGCGCCATCAGTAGCAGACCAAACTTTAATAAGTTTATCGGTGCCACAAGTTGCAAGCAGTTTGCCATCGGGGCTAGCGGAAATTTTCCGAATCCAGCCATCGTGAGCTTTATCATTCTTCCAGATTGGCATCACATCTTTTTCAAGATAATTGGAGGCTATCAATTTGCCCCAGGAGTCTGCAGAGTACAAAACCTTATTGGTAGGATGAAAAGCGATGGCTTGCACCCAACCATTATGGCCGGTGATAGAGGTTAGTTCCGTGAATTTGTCTGTGGAAGAATCCCACCTGCGTACAGAGCCATCAAAGCAAGCTGCAGCGAGTACATTACCACAAGGGCTGAATCGAGCAGCGCAAATTTGAACCGGGCAAGCAAGATCAATGATTTTCTTGGTCTTATATTTTAGTGCCAGCTCTTTAGAATCTTCCTTCATCGAAATATCCCCTCATAAGATTCATATTAGTTAAGCAAGGACTTCAGAAATAATCTTGCACTCTTCATTAGCGATAGGCAAAGGTTGCCCTTGATTATCGTATTCGGTTTCAGAAGAATCGATACCTAGGGCTTTGAACCACACATGAAACATAGAGCCGATATCGTGCGGATCGCCCTCTACTGCGGTGCCAAGTTTATTGGTTTTTCCTGAAGCCAAGCCTTTTTTAAGGCCGCATCCAGCCATAGCCAAAGACCAGGCTTCGGGCCAGTGATCGCGTCCAAGATGACCATTGATGCGTGGAGTTCGACCAAATTCAGACATAAGTATTACAAGAACATTATCGAGCATACCGCGCTGCTGCAAATCTTCAAGCATTGCTGAAAACGCCATGTCTACCTTAGGAACCAAACTAAGATGGCCATTGAAATTATCGCCATGAGTATCCCAACCATATGAGGTGACTTTCACAAAACGTACACCCGCTTCGAGCATGCGCCTAGCTTGAAGCATATGCCTACCGAATTCGGTAATGCCATATCGTTCAAGATCTTTGGAAGGGATTTTTGATTGATCAAAAAGATCGATGCGTTTTTGCAATTTTGAAGCCATATCAAAAACAGTGCTTGAAGCCTCGCTACTTTCTTTTCTTCGAGCAAGCCTGTAAGTTTTATCAAGTTTTTCGCGAAGCTCATTGCGAGCCAGATCCGCATCAAGAGAAACAGATTCAGGCCTGAGAAGATTTTCGGGTGCTTTGCCATCACCAAAGGCAATCGCACCATATTTGGGGCCTAAGAACCCAGCATCTTTAGTAATAAACCCTCCACTCATCGGCTTGATCCAAACATAAGGTGGCATACCAGAAGAACAAGGGCCCATCAATTTTGAAACAGCAGAACCAAGATAGGGATAGGTAACGCCACGGTTTTTTGGATCGCCCCGCTGAATCCGATCCACCCCTGCTGAATGCGAATTATCCTTAGTGCAAAGGCTTCGAACCAAAACGAGTTTATCCATGTGGGTTGCGGTTTTAGGCAAAAGTTCGGAAATATGAATACCCGGAACCTTGGTGGGAATAGCCCTAAACGGTCCACCAAAAGTAGTGTTTGGCTTAGGATCCCAGCTTTCAAGTTGACTCATGCCACCATCGAGCCAAATAAACAAAACCTGCTTGTCGTTTTTACGAAGCTCTTCAGCGATAGCAGGTTGGGCAAGCATCCCTGATGCCCCTATAGAGGCAGCGCCTACAGTAGAAGCACCCAGCCATTCTCTTCGCGAAAACAAATGATCATGAGGCGTGCATAAGTTTTTCATTTTAATTCTCTAATTACGAATCAATGGTTTAAATTGAACTCTGAAGAAGCAAGTAAAGCCCATACTAAATTTACAACACCGACCTCACCTGCACTTACAGGCTTCGAAAGAAAATCGAGCGCATCCTTAGTTTCCTGAGGTTCGGGTTTGCGTGAAAGTATTGCAAGGTAAGCTTTCTCAATCATGACACTATCCGGTTTCATTTTCATCAACACAGCAACGGAACTATCAGTTTCTGGTTTTAACAACCCAAGCACTGCTTCATCATTCAATAGAAAAAGTGCAGCCTTTAATGAAAACGCAATCTCATCTTCGGGGTCGCGTGCAGCGTTGGCAAAAGCCTTGGCAAACTTCACTTTCAAAGCATCGGGCATTTCAGGTCCGTTGCCACCTTTTCTTTCAAGTTTGCCATAACGACCAGTAGCAACCAGAATCGATGCGAGTAACTGTTCAGCAGACAATCGTTTTTCAATCGCAGTTGCAAAAAGTGCAGGTGCTTCAGGGGTTTTACCCATATCGACTTTACTGGATCGCTGATAAACTTTGGTGTTTGCGAGTTCAGTTAATAGCCATTTAAAATCAAACTGATGTGCGCTAAATTCTTTTGCAAGAAGAGCGAGCAATTCTGGATGCGAAGGTGGATTTCCCGCATGATGCAAATCCAAAGGATGAACCAATCCCCTACCCATCATTATGAACCACATGCGATTCACAATATTTTTTGAAAAATCAACGTTCTCAGGCGAAGGCAATTGTTCAGATAGTTTTTCGAGAGGACTGAACTTGGGCACTCCCAATATCTTCTTCTTGGGATCTGCAGGAACCAAAAACTCTTCGCCTTTTTTAAACTCAGGGATAGCAACTTCAGCCATACCTGGAATCTTTGGCGCAATCTCTTTTTTCTCTTTCTTAAAGACGGACATAAACTCCATTTTTTTCGCAGTCAACTTTTCGCCCACGATACCAGCCTTGGCATCAACAAGATACGTGTTTTGAAAAAAAGCAAACAATCCTTTGAAGTCTTCCTGTTTATATTCCTCAATAAAAAGATGGTCATGACATTCTGCACAGCGGAAGTCCTTGCCTAAAAACAATCTACCCACATCCCGGGTAAGAGCGGAATAATCAACAGGGTTTTGACCGTAGTTTTCCAACCTTTTAGAGAAAAAGAAGTTAGCGCCTTTCAAATCTTCTTTGCTGTTTATGCCCCGCAGGATTTCCTTTGCCATCACATTCCAACCTTTGTTTTTCTTGAAGGATTCTTCAAGGTATTTGATCCACTCTGCATTATCGCCCAATCGTTCCATGAAATGAATATGAAAGGTATTGGCCATCTGTTTTGAATAAGCAGGGGAACTTATAAGCTGAGCGATCAACAGTTTGCGTTTATCCAAAGCCTTGTTGGCAACAAAAGAATCAATTTCAGCAAGGGTGGGGATACGGCCTGCAAAATCAAGATAAACCCTGCGCACAAACTCGTAGTCATCAGCTTGTTTGCTAACAACCTTGCCCGTAATCTTGGCATCAATCAATGCATCGATTTGCTCATGGAGAGATGGTTCTGCAGCAACACTTTGGCGCAGCATCAAGATTAAAAATAACCAAACGGGAGAAGATCGTAATAAAAATCGGTTCATTGAAACCTCGGGCAGCAACTACTTAGGCAGGAAAAACAACAGCAGTTATAAAGATAAGTATAACACATTTTGCTATTAAACAATCAAAAAATCGGGTTGTTCAACTATTCTTGGTGGCATGCAAAACTCTTGGGTTCCGCCCTCCATCCAAGATGGTGGGGTGCAACTGAAATCCAGAATAAGCCTTAAACCTAGCTCGCGAAGACTCTTCTTGGGGAGACCCAATTTCGATAAACAAATGCCCACCTGCGTTTAGTCTTGATCCTGCGCCTGCGAGGATTTGGTCGAATACGGAGAACCCATCGCCACCCCCGCTCAACGCCAGTCTTGGTTCATAATCCTTAACATCCTTATCCAAATCTTTAATATCGCTATCAGGAATATAAGGTGGATTACTAACGATGGCATCAAAGGCCAAGCCTTTTTCTAGCGGCGTAAACAAATCTCCTTCCACAAAGCTGACCCGGTCTGCAACCTTATTCGTAATTGCATTCTTAGATGCAACCGCCAAGGCCTTGGGACTGATATCAACTGCAACAATCTTTACTTGGGGAAGGGATTTGGCCAACGCAATTGCAATACAACCTGATCCGGTTCCGAGATCAAGGATTGTTTTCCAGTTTTCTTTTTTTGCAATGCGAAGAGCAACGTCGACCAAGCACTCGGTATCTGGCCTGGGTATTAAAACATCCTGATTGACATAAAAAGGAAGGCTGTAAAACTCCTTGCTTGCGACAAGATATGCGACAGGGCACCCCTCTGCCCGCCTTCGCACCAGATCGCGAAACTTTGCTTTCGCATCTTCCTCAATAGCTTCATTATAACGGGCATATAAATCAATGCGTTTAAGTTTAAGCGCATGGGCGAGAAGAACTTCTGCATCTAATCTGGGTGAATCACAACCTTTTTTGACAAAATACTGGGCAGTCCAATCAAGTAAGGATCCAACTGTCCATTCTGTTTCAGGTTGCATGAAAGTACTTTTGGAAAAAGGTCAGGTGAGTTTTGCTTGCTGAAGCCTGATCTTTCTATCTTGTTCGCGTAACGCCTTGAAAACATCGCCTAGTTCGCCCAGCATAATCGCATCCAACCTATAAATATTTAGGTTGATACGATGATCGGTAAAACGATTTTGGGGGAAGTTATAAGTTCGTATACGTTCACTGCGATCCCCCGAGCCAATCTGCTCTTTTCGCGCAGCAGATCGTTCATCATGAGCTTTTTTCATCATCATTTCTAAAACGCGGGAACGAAGTACACGCATCGCTTGTTCGTAATTTTTATGCTGGCTACGCTGATCCTGACACTTTACTTCAAGGCCCGTGGGTTTATGAACGATACGCACAGCAGATTCTGTTTTATTAACATGCTGCCCACCAGCGCCACCCGCCCTCATACGTTCCCATTCGATATCTTCATCGCGGATTTCTACCTGAACATCATCGGGTTCGGGCAATACAGCCACAGTTGCTGCAGAGGTATGAATTCGCCCTTGGGTTTCGGTTTCTGGCACTCTTTGCACACGGTGCCCACCGCTCTCAAACTTTAAGAATTGATAGGCGTTATCGCCTTCCAAGCTGAAAATCACATCTTTATAGCCGCCATGCTCGCCATTACTGAAAGAGATGTTTTCAACCTTCCACCCTTGGCTGCGTGCGTAATAAGTGTACATGGTGTAAAGGTCTCCTGCAAAAATTGCAGCTTCATCACCGCCTGTACCAGCGCGAATTTCAACAATAAGCCTGTCGTAATTCTCGTCACCTGCCAAGAGAAAATCTTCCAGCTTAATCTTCAATTCATCTCTGCGCGTTACCATCTCAGTCAATTCGTTCTGAGTGTAGGCAAGCATCTCTGCATCTTTTGCATCAATCAGCGCAAGCATCTCTTCGGCAGCAACAATATCGGCTTCTAGTCTTTTAAATTCTTCGAATGGTTTAACCTGCTTGACAAGCTTACCATGTTCTTTGGCAATGGTTGCAAACTTGAGTCTGTCTGAAACAATAGTTGGGTCCGAAAGCAGGAATTCCAGCTCTCTGTGTCGTGCCACCATGGATTCGAATGCGGCCAGCATGGATATTTCACTTTGGGTTTAAAATGCCGATGCCCCTACCCCGTCCAACGACAGAGCAGGGGCATCAAGAATATTAGAAACTACTTGGCGGCTTCAGCAGGTGCTTCTTCGCCAGTCTTTTTGCGCTTGTCCCAATTGTATTTTTTCTGGAACTTTTCAATACGGCCTGCAGTATCAACAAACTTCATCTTTCCAGTAAAGAAAGGATGACATGCAGCACAAATTTCCACCATGATGGTTTTCTTGGTACTGCGGGTCACAAACTTGTTACCGCAACCGCATGTAACTGTTGCTTCAACATATTCTGGATGAATCTTAGCCTTCATATTAATCTCCGGTTTTCATAAACTTCTTAATTGTTTATTCTAGAACATAGGTGTTACTTGCGACAAGGGTAACAACCCGAACTTACTCAATTTATTATGGTTCCCATGGAATTTATCACCAACTTTGATCATTCTCTAGCTTCCCAAAATCTTGATTTTGTTCCCCCCGCGTGGCTGGATCACCTACTAAGGAACGCCACCTACCTCGGGGACTCCCGCCTGATGATATTCCTTATCCCATTGCTAGGCATATACTTACAACGAATTAAAGGCTGGCGTACGGCTTTAATTCTAGTGATAGGTGCTTCAAGCGCCTGCTTAACCTGTGAAGCCGTCAAGCATTTAGTGAACAGGTCTAGGCCCGAAGTATCCCAAATGCGGCTAGAAGGAATAAAAGTTCCAACTTCGCCAAGTTTTCCTAGCGGGCACACCTTTTCCGCCTCTGCACTCTACCCTGGCATAGCATTAATAATGGTGCGTTTTTCCTCATCCATGCCCCTCAAAATCGCCCTACCTTTATTCGGTACTGTTCTAGCGCTCTTGGTTGGCTACACTAGGCTCTATCTGGGCGTTCACTACTTCTCTGATGTAGTTGCTGGACTAGTTGGAGGCCTAACCTTTGCATTGGCAATGGCTTTCCTTATTCCTAAACCAGTTGACACAAAAACAGATGAAGCATCATCCTTGTTAACTTAAGTTGCTCAAGGGTAATTTGAATCTTGGGTTGGTCAAGCAATGGCCATTGACAAGATTCACCACGGGTTGGTCAAGCACCAAGCGCCTGACTTCTTCTGCGCCTTTTCTGCGCATTTCAATAAACCCTTCCACCGAATAAAAAGCACTGTGGGGCGTAAGTAAAACTTTAGGATGCTTGCGTAATCTCTCATCATCCAAGGGTTCTTTTTCAACAACATCAAGCGCTGCAAACGCAAGCTGACCCGATTCCAGCGCACGCACCACCGCATCGCCCGAAACACATGGGCCTCTAGCTGTATTTACTAAGTACGCCCCCTTGGGAAGTAATGCAAGAGATGCATCATTCACAATATGCTTTGTTTTAGGGGTTAATGGCGTATGCACGCTTACGAAAAGGCATTGAGGAAGCATTTCCTCTAACGAATGGCATCGTTCCATGCCAATAGCCTTATCGAGACCGGGCGTTGCAAACGGATCATAAAATAGCACCCGCAAACCCAATGCCTTAAAGCGAAGAGCAGCGGCGGTACCAATTCTACCACACCCTATTAGGCCAACGGTTTTGCCTCGCAGTCTAGGCGCTCCAAAAACGTGATTAGGTTGCCAGCCACCAGATCGAATATCGTCGTAGCAGGGAATTAATCTGCGGGCAATTGCCAACAGCAGCATAACTGCATGGTCTGCAACTTCTTCGGTTCCGTAATCGGGAACATTACAAACTGCAATACCTTTTTCGCCTGCAGCTTTAATGTCAACATTATCATAGCCCACACCGCAGCGAACAATGCCCTTGCATTGATCAAGCTTGGCGATGATGCGAGCAGAGATTTTAATGTCATGAAAAACCAGAATGCCTTTAACTTTAGAGGCAAAGGGATCGATATCCGTATCCGTATGAGTGTTAAGGATTTTGATATCAGCACAACTTTCGAGAACCGGGTTTTCGATATCAGCTTCTTCGAGGTAATCGGTGATAAGCACTAGCGGTTTTTCAATTGCCATTGATTGCTCCTTAGGTTTGCATCTTCATAATGTTTATCTTAGGAACCAGAGGGAAAATGTGGAGTTGAATACGGAGAAGCGGCATGTGTTTTTCAAAGTGGGTGAATCTTTGGGTTCTCTTACGGTTGTAATGAATAGGGGGTGGGATAATAAGGATTAATCGCAAATGTGGGGTTCGAAACGGTTCTTCAACTTGGTTTAATAGATGATCGATTGCAAATAAAGGTTCGATAATACTTTTAAGGCAATTGATTAAAATGATTGATAGTTTAAACGAAATTATGGGAAATTGATGAGAACAGATGAACCGTGGTACAAGGATGGCCTAAAATTCAAATGTACACAATGCGGCAACTGCTGTACGGGTGAACCGGGGTATGTATGGGTCACTGAGGAAGAGATGCAAGCTATTGCAGATTTTACCAAAGAACCTTTGGAAGAAGTTAAGCAGCTAAGAGCAAGAAAAGCCAAGGGACGATACACCTTGCGAGAAAAAGCGAATGGCGATTGTGTTTATTTGAGCGAGAGTAAAGGTTGCACGATATACGAAATAAGGCCGGTGCAGTGCCGAACATGGCCATTTTGGGAAAGTACCGTTGGCACCCCCGAAGACTGGGAAGAAACAAAAAAGGTTTGCCCTGGTTCGGGTCAGGGAGATTTAATTAGCTCGGAAGAGATAACAATGCGCTTGAAGCGACTACGATTGTAAGTAATAATAAAGGCGTAATTCCTACCTGAAGAAGTTAGCCTTAAAACCTGCCTTAGCACTTAATTTGGAACTACAATGGTGATATTTAACACAAAGTTGAAAATGGTTCTTCTAAGCATCCCAGCAATGCTGGTTATGTTTACTATCGCTTCTAGTGTTCCTAAAGTACATTCTGCAGATAAAGAACCCATCGCTAACTTTGACAATGATATTTACCCGGTTTTAAAAAAGCATTGCCAAGGTTGTCATAATGACAAGCGTAAAAGTGGTGGCTTTAATTTATCCAAATATAAGAACCTCGCAGACATCAAGAAAGACATGAAAACTTGGGAAAGGGTTGCAGATAATCTTCGTACAGGCGATATGCCCCCTCCAGGAAAACCCAAGCCTACTAATATGCAGCTCGATGTTGTGAATCGCTGGATGGATACTCAAGTTTTCGAGTTCAGTTGTGTGGGTCAGAAAGATCCTGGCAAAGTTACCATGCGCAGGTTGAATCGCTTGGAATACAACAATACTACCCGTGATCTTTTGGGAGTCAATTTCAAGCCTGCAGAAGAGTTTCCCGCAGATGATGTTGGTTACGGTTTCGACAACATTGGGGATGTGTTAACCATGCCTCCCATTCTTATGGAAAAGTATTTGGATGCAGCGGAAGATATCATCGATATGGTTTTCAAGAATCGCTTTGTCTTCACCAAGTATCTTAAGGTTTCATCACCTGAGAAAGTAACTTCCGCAGACTTCCCAAAAATCCTTGAAGACATTGCAACCAAGGCGTATCGCAGACCTGCAACCAAAGATGAAGTGGAAAAATTAGTTAAGCTTTGCGAAATGTTAGTCAAAAAGGGTGAGACCCCCTCCAATGCATTAAAAGCTGGGCTTCAAGCTATTCTAGTTTCACCCAAGTTTCTCTTTCATGTAGAAATAGATCCCGACCCAAACAGCACTGCTCCCCATCAGGTAAACCAATTCGAACTTGCAAACCGTTTGTCGTACTTCTTATGGAGCACCATGCCCGACACGGTTTTGTTTGATCTTGCCAAGCAAAATAAACTCTATGAAAAAGGAGTGATTGAAGAGCAGGTCACACGCATGCTTAAAGACCCGAAGGCAAAGGCATTCACCCTAAATTTCCCTGAACAATGGCTGCATCTTCGCAATCTTAAAACCATCAATCCTGACAAAGCCAAATTCCC
>CAMDHK010000108.1 GCA_945897965.1 Candidatus Kuenenia stuttgartensis
CAGCCACCCTGTATTGATTATGGAGAATTTCAAATGAAGAAGGTGTTCACCACCGGCCAGGTCGCGAAGATTTGTAAAGTAGCGCCAAGGACGGTTAGCAAATGGTTCGATTCTGGCAGGCTTCGTGGCTACCGTATTCCTGGTAGTCAAGATCGTCGAATTCCCCGAGAACAGCTTATCCGGTTCCTTAAAGAACATGGTATGCCCCTTGGAGAACTCGAAGAAGAAGGTTGGCACAAGATTCTTCTCATCGGTACTGAGAAAATCTTTACCGATAGAATCAAGGAATTGCTTCCCGAAGATGAAGATTTCAAATATGAAATCGCCAACAGCGGGTTTGAAGCAGGCATTCAAGCAGAAAGCTTTCATCCCGATACCATTGTAATTGACCTTGCAATGGGGCGCAGTGAAGGCCTTCAGATTGCTCAAAACCTTCGCAGAAATATTGCTTATGAATCTACTGTCATCATTGCGATGGCTAGTGAAGATGAAGCAAGCCCAGAAGCTTTGAGTCAGTTTGGTTTTAACGAAGCATTCAAGAAGCCTTTTGATACCGCGCTTCTTTCCGAACGCATTCAAACCATGATTGATGAAAAGCGAGATAATAACTAATAAGAGTAATCCCCAGATTATTCTTCCTATAAGCGAAGCCGTACGGTTTACCTCATCCGAGGAATCCGGACGGCTTCGCTCTTTTTGCACTTCCTTTCATAATTTTTCCAACAATCCTTGCCCCCGGGTGTTTCTAGGTGGGAGAATACCATTAGTCATTTTGGTGGTTTACATTGGTGTTACCTCCATGGTAGCTTTAATGTTTGCTTTTTCATGGGTTTGTTCTTGTTTTGGCGGTAGAGTAGACAAATGGCCTTTAGTCGGAATTGGCGTAAAAGTGCGTAATAATACAAGAGGTTGACATGGCAAAAAATCAAGGGGCTTGGGGTTTGGAGATGGGCGTCTGCTCGATGAAGGCTATCCGCCTCGAAATGCAGAACGGTTTGCCTGTTGCAACTCATTATGATTTTATTGATCATGCCAAGATTCTTAGTCAGCCTGAAAATCTTCAAGATCAAGACAAAATGATCAAAGAGGCTTTGTTAAAGTTTCTTTCACGAAACAAGGTTCGAGGTGATTTGGTCTGTTTGTCTGTTTCAAGCCAGAGTGGTTTGGCCCGCTTTGTCAAATTGCCCCCAGTTGAAGAAAGCAAAATAGCTGAAATTGTACGCTTTGAAGCCAAGCAGCAAATTCCGTTCCCCCTTAACGAGGTGGTTTGGGATTTTCAAAAGCTTGGTTCGGGCATGGTGATTGATGGTCTTGCTTTGGATAGTGAGATCGGGCTTTTTGCAATGAAACGCGATTTCATCAATAAAACGCTTCTTAATTACCGCGATGTTAATATTGATCTTCATGCGGTTCAGATGGCTCCTTTGGCCCTTATCAATTACATTGCTTATGATGTTCTTGGAAAAAATTACAAAGCCGATGGTTCACCAGCTATTGAATCGGATGATGATGATGCACCTAAAAAAGGCGTTCTGGGTTTGGATATAGGCAATGATATTAGCAATCTGGTGCTGACCGATGGCACCAAAATCATCGAGCAAAGAAGTATCAGTATTGGTGGCAGCAGGTTCACCAAGGAAATCGCCAAGGAATTCAAGCTGACCTTCGCCAAGGCTGAGCATTTAAAACGAACGATTGCTAAAGCCACAACCAAGGATGGGCCTGATTTAAAGGCCGTAATCACAGCAGTGAAACCCATCTTCCAAGATTTGGTGGGCGAGTTGCAGCGCTCGCTAACTTATTTTAGTAATCGCCATCGCAATATTGAGTTTGAATACATGCTGGCGCTGGGCAACGGTTTTAAGTTGCATGGTTTGCAGCGATTTCTGCAGGAAAAATTGGGTGTAGAGCTACGGAAGCCCGGAAAATTCGAAAGGCTTCAGGGCGATTCGGTTATCAAGGCAACGAACTTCAGTGACAATATTTTAACCTTTGCAGGCGCTTATGGCTTGGCCTTGCAGGGCTTGAAGCAAGTTCGAATGACTACGAATTTGCTGCCTCCTGAAATTGTTGCAGAACGACAACTTAAAATGAAAAGGCCTTGGGCTGTTGCAGCAGCAGCAGCGGTTTT
Source organism: Candidatus Kuenenia stuttgartensis (assembly GCA_945897965.1). Lineage (GTDB taxonomy): Bacteria > Planctomycetota > Planctomycetia > Gemmatales > Gemmataceae > UBA969. Next base: position 2,132 of record CAMDHK010000108.1, read on the forward strand.
GCTCGGCCTCAGCACCTACTCTTTAAAGAACCATTTGCAAGCTCGTGCCTGGACTGATCCCACGGTTGCAAAGTCGATTAAAGATGGTGAACGAATCATCGGGGATGTAAGTAAAGGAAAGAAAAACTTTGAAGATGCCAAGAGTAATGTTGCCAAAGAAGAAGCCAATGTAAAAAGCCTTTTGTCAGGGCAGGACGAAAGATTCAACTGGCTTGATTTGTTCACTTATTTGAACGAAGCCATTCCAAGGCAGGATGGTAAAAACCTTTCCGATCAACAAAGGGCAGCTTATTGGAATGTGGTTCAAAATAGGCCCAGAGGCGAAGTTGCCTACAAGGAACTGGTACGCAGGCAAACTTTGTCGCGGGATGAGTTTGGTAATGATGGGTACGAACCAGGTGATACGCTGGGCAAAAATATTGATCAACTTATCGAGTTCAATATTGAGTCCGTTGATTGCAAATTTACCGAAAATCTTTCCGGGTTTTGGCAACAGGTCAAGGGTGGTGGCAAGGCTGAAGAACGTAAGGTTAAGGAAGATGTTCGGCCTATTGACCATTGGGATAAAAGCCCCGATGGTGCTGGTTGGGTTGTCGAATTGCGGGGTTATACCTTTCAGTTAGATCAAAAACGATTTGTGCAGGAAGTCTTACTCGAAAATCTCGTTCGATATGGCATAGTTAAAAATGGCCCTGCGAATAATGCAGAGGCACCTGCAGCAGGTGCGGGGCTTCCTGATTTGGGCCCGGTTATCAACAGGGTCAGCCATGTTCTTGTTTATAAGTATCTGACCAAAAAAACCAATGAACGATCTAACTTTGAAATCATTGGGCAGAGTTATCTTGCAAATGCGATGCGTGCGGGTGGTTTTGGTGAAGGTGGTGGTGCCCCAGGGGGTATGCCTCCAGGTATGATGCCTGGCGGTGGGGAAGGTGGTGGTGCAGGTGCAGGTGGTTCTTCCCGCGACTCTTGGACACCGGTTGGTTCAACGGGGTCTTCTGCTTCCGCAGGCGGTTTTGGTCGGGGAGGCATGGGCATGGGCGGTGGCCCAGGCGAAACGATGACAGGCCCGGGCGGGGCGGCTTCCACTGCAACTACAACGGGGGCAAAATCGAACCATACCAGAACCGAATTTGTCATCTTCTTTATTTGGAAAGAGCCTACCCCTTCGGATGCCATGCGTGCCTCTGCTGGTGAAGGAGCAGACCCCGCTGCGGCATCGCCTGCGGATGCAACAGGTGCGGGTGCCGGTTTAACTTCCACTGGGCCGGGTAAAGGGGTTCCTCGTGGCGTTATTGATCCATCTAAGAAATCTATTAACAGGCCGAGGGGCGATGCACCGGGTAATAGGCCCCCATTGAATCAGCCTGCTGCTGTTCCTGTTGTGCCTCCTCCCCAGTAAGGATTTTAAAAGTAAGGGTTTTAGATTTAGGTCGAACTGTTTTAATGTTTAGAAGTGAGAATTATCATGGCTAAAGCGAAAATTAAAATTGATATGAAGCAGATCAATAAGTTCCGATTTTGGATCGGGCTTGGAGTTCTTGCTGTTTTATTGATTGTTCTTTCTTATTTTCAACTTACCGCTATAGGTGGGGAAAAAGAGAAAAAGGCCTATGCCGAAAAGCTTAAATCGGTCAAAGGGCTCAGTGATTTTAAAAATGATAAATTCCTCCCTCCTTGGAGTGCTAGAGAAGAAAAGTTAAAAACTCAGCGCGATGAAATCTGGAACAAAGCATGGATTCCTCAAAAAGATATGCAAACTTGGTTTAAAAGGGATGATATCTGGGAAAAAAAATACGATACAAAGTCGGGCAAACTTGTCTGGTCTAAGTTTGATCCAAACATCCCTGAAAAACTTTCCATGAATGCCAACAATGAAGGCAATTGGCGTTTTCCTTCCGAACCCATTGATGGTACTACTCTCGATATTTATAAAGATACCCTTTACCTTACCCAATTTCATAACTTCGAAAAAGAATTGGTCGATGCAAGGTTCCCTGTCGAATTTAACAACGGGTTCGATTCTTTGATGGCACCCATTACTTGGAAGCGTGGTTCTACCCCTACCGCAGAAGAAGTCTGGCTAGCTCAAGAATCTTTCTGGGTTAAACGAGAGATTATCCGCGATATTCTTAAAGCCATTCAATCCATTGGCGCCATGACTCCAGATACCATCGCTATGGATGAAGTTTCTCCCCCCGAAGTAAAAGCTAGGAAAAGGTTTTATAACTCGATCTGGGAAATTGACCTGATGTTTGAAGCCGTGGAGCGTGAAAAGTTTATCAGCCCCAGAAGTAAAATTATGAATGTGCATCAGGATCGGCGCATCATGACGCTTGATAATCCTGTTGCAGGTTCTACCACTGAATTTGTTTTACGGCAAGGTACCACTGTGGTTCCTTTGAAGGTTCAGGGAGAACCCTTGGGCTTCGGGCAGAGTCGTGAGTTTCTCAAAGATAAACTTGTTTTACCTTTCAGTTTCGACATCACCAAAGATTTTACCCTCGAGCAAGTTTTCACTTCAAAGAATACACCGATCAAAATGATCAACTCTCTTGAGCTTGCACGAACAAGCCATCGGATGGCTAATCTAAAATTGGTCAATCGATCTCCGAATGTTTTAAAGAAAGACACAGGTGGTGCCGAAGAACCTGCAGAAGGTGGCGGTGCACCCGGCGGTGGCCCTGGTATGCCCCCTGGTGGTATGCCTCCTGGCGGGCCCGGCATGCCAATGATGGGTGGTGGTGAAGGAGGTATGATGGGGCGTGGCGTGGGCGCTGCTTCTGCTGTTAAAGATCCTACTCTTATTAACGGTATTGATCGTGCTATTTATATTCATACGACAGATCAGTGCAGGCATCTTCCCTTTGCGATGTCTTTAATACTTGATCAAACCATCATGAATGAAGTTTTAGCTTCGCTTGCCAATTCTAAGTTGAGAATTCAACTCACGCAGTTTCATTATCAGCATTATAGTGGTTATAAATCTTCGAATTTTATTGCGGGAGCTGCGGGGCCAACAGATGCATCTGCTGAAAATTCGGGCGGACCAGGTAACCCTGGTTTCAGGCCACCTGTCGCTGGCCCCGGTGGTCCTGGCGGTTTTAGGCCACCCCCAGGGTCGGGCGGTAGGGGCTCTGAAGATGGTGGCATGCGACCTCCTGGTCCCGGTGGAATGCCTGGTTTTCGGCCTGGCTCTGGCGGGGCAACAGATGGTTCGGGCGATATCAATATTGTGGAGCTTAATCTTTACGGGATTGCGTCACTTTTTGAAAAACCTGGTGCTCCTCCGGTTGCGCCTGCTGAAGAGGCTAAGTAAAAACGATATCGGGATATTGAGCATTTGTAATCTTACACGATTTGTAAATAATAAGAGTTTTGGAGAGTGAATCATGGCTAAGGCAAAAATTGATTTCAAAGCCCTAGGGCAGGTCATTCTTAACTACTTCAAGGAAAAAGGAGAGAAGGTTGGCTTGGGCGTTTGCCTTGCCATCATGCTTCTTTTTGGCGGCTTGGGATTATGGGGCAGTATCTCTGCGCCCAGTCCGATTAAGAATGCCGAGGATATGAAAAAGCTGGCTGATGATAAAAGCCAGGCCTTTAAAAGAGCCGAGCCTGGCGAAAACGATAATCCAGGCCCTGAAAATAGTTCCACCAAACTTGCTGCCCTCGATAAGCTTGATCCTACAGCCTATCGTGGTCGACAAATGTTTTCTGAAAGCGAATTTATCGATGTCAAGCGTAGGCCACCTGCTATTTTAACCGTCGATGATGCCAAGGTTTCTCTTGCTAGGGTAGCAGTTAGAAGCTTAATGTTTACCAAGGATGGCAAAAGTTTGACGGTAATCAAAGGTGGGGGGGCAACAACCCCTATGGCGGGTGGGGTTGCGGGTGTTCCTGCTGGTGGAGGAAATACGGCCACCGCGCAACAGAAGGCTCAGGCAATTCGCCTTTTTGCTGCCAAGAAAAATGCGCTCAAAGCCACTCCGGAGGGTAATAAGTATGCGGATAGGTTGATTGCCTATGCGAGAACCATTGAGTTTAGTAATCGAAAAATGGTGGAGCCCTTAACTGTTACCGTAGAAGAATTTGAAAAAATGAAAGGTTCCCATCGCCCTGCAGAGCAAGCATTGCCCTTACGCATGGCGATTGTTAATGCATCTTTTCCTTACAAGGCCCAGATGGAAGAGTTTCGCAATAAATTAAAGCTGGGTTCTTTTTCTGAAGTTTTGAATGATGCCACTGCCAGTCCGGAAGATCCAAATGTTGGTGTCAATGCATTTCGATTTTTAGGGATGAATGTTGAAAGGCGAAAAAAGACAGCGGATGGAAAGTGGGAAGATTGGAAGCCTCTGGATATTCGTGGTAATTATCTCCCCTATGCGACTTCCACTGGTTTCGGGTTTGAACCCGAAGACGCTAGCATTGCTGATTTTATTGTCAATGGGTTGATGATGCCCAAACTCAGGACATTTGATCCCGAACATTATCCCAAAGTGGATGATGCGGAACTTTCCTTAGCTAAGATCAAGTCGCAAGTTGATGAGTCTGCACGAAAAGACAAAGAAAAACTCAAGCAATCGAAGCCCCGAACTAAGCAAGATACCTTTGATGTTTTTTCTCCTGCCCCTGTTGCAACAGGAGCCACTGGCGAAGGCCCGGGCATGGCGCCACCCGCCTTTAATCCCACTGGAACCGTTGGTGCTGGTGGGTTTGTTCCCGGTGCTCCTGCAATGATGATGCCTGGGCTTGCTCAAGGCCAAGATGTAGAACCTCCTGCTCATAATCTGGTTCGGTTTATCGATGTGGATATCCAACCTGGTGAATCCTACGAATACCGGGTTCAGATTCGCATGGGTAACCCGAATTATAAACGCACTAAAGATGTTGCATCCCCTTCCTATGCCGATGGCGCAGAACTTGTATCCGAGTGGTCCAAGGTGCCAATTATTTTAAGCTTGCCTGAAGAACAATCCTGCTACTTGGTTGATCAACGCAAGGAAGATGAGAAAACCTTCAAGGGTTTGGGCAGCGAGGATAGTAAGAGGCAGGTGCCTATGCAGATACACAAGTGGTTTTTAAATACCGGCGCTGCTACACAAAATCTTTCGGTGGGAGATTGGACCGTTGCAGAAAGGGTTTCTGTTTTCCGTGGAGAATTTGTAGGCAGGCAGGTTATCGCAAAGATTCCTTTATGGATTTATTTCTTTGAAGGCTTTGGCTTGCTTCCCCCGAAAACTGCCAAGGGCGTGAAGACAGGCGATGGTATACTTGTTGATTTCTCACCCGATCGCAAAGACCGCCCAGACTTTCTTTTGGTCGATTTTGAAGGCCCAGAATATACCCATGAGCGTGTTAAAAGCGTAGGACCAGATGCCAAACAGGTTATTTCCAAAGTCGAAGACCGCGATCGTATGATTGAGGCTTACATTATCAACCCATTGGGCCAGCTTGAAGTTCACAACATCGTTTCTGATCGCGAAAATGCTTATCGCAAATCGATGCTTGAAGCTTACCGCATTAGAGTTAAAAAGGCTGAAGATTTCATGCGTGGTGGCGGCCCTGGAGGTACAACCCCCTTCGGCAGCTAGATCTTTGCTATTCTAAATCGCGCAGTGTTTTATCATCTATAACCTGCGCAGGCCTTTCCCGGGAAGGGCCTTTGTTCTTTGCCCGGATAACAGCACTGCTTTGCCATTCACGAATACATGTTCCATTCCCGATGCTGGTTGTTTGCCGGTTTCATACCACGCATTATCCTTGATAGTAGTAGGGTCAAAAACCACAACATCAGCGGCATATCCTGGGTTGCATAGTCCCCTGTCTTTCAACCCGTGCCTTCTTGCGCCATGCCAAGATAGTTTTTGAATCGCTTGTTCCAAACCCCATGATTTTGCTTCATGAACATGGTAGCCCAGATATCGGGCAAAGCATCCATAACCCCGAGGATGAGGAAAATCTCCGGTGTAGATGCCATCGCTTCCCGCCATCATTCCTTCATGATTCATAAACGCTTCAACATCTTTTTCATCACGATTTCGATGGGGCACCACGCAACCAACAGCTAGCCCGCATTGTACCAGCGATTGGCAAACAAAAGAGCCAATGGCTGCAGGGCCTTCCGACCCGGTGAGTTTTTTCGCTGCATCTTTCAAAGTCATGCCTTCGTACATTTTCCAATCGGGATGTGCTAGGTAGCTGAGCCTTACATTTTCGAGCGGAATTCTGGGCGCTTCAAACCAAGGTGCAATTTCTTTGAGGGTTGCTTTGTCTGCAAGCCTTTGAATCGTGGCTGCTCTTCCCCCTTTTTGCATTTCTTGGGGTAGTGCGATCATGCCTAGAATTGTGCTGCCTGCAAGGTAGCAATAAAGATCAAAAGTTACATCAACGCCCGATTTTCTTGCTTTGTCGAGGTGAGGTAAAGCAAGTTCTGCCTTGCTGTTGAAATGCGAGATGTGCACCGGAACATTTGCATCTCTTCCAATCTGATGCACATCATCCATGCTTGCAAGCAATCCTTCGGCATCGTAGCGTTTCATATGGGTTACATAAACTCCACCATACGGTGCCATCGCCTTGCAGATTTCGGTAAGCTCTGAAGTGCTGGCATAAAGGCTTGGAATATAATCGAGGCCGCTGGAGATGCCAACCGCCCCTTCTTCCATCGATTTTGCAATCAGCCTTTTCATTTGATTCAGTTCAGAACCATCTGGGGGTCGCGTTTCAAGCCCCATCACTTCCATGCGAATGTTGCCATTAGGTATGAGGCAGGCAAGGTTGAGAGCGCAACTGTTGGTTACTAGTTCCAGATATTCATGGATGCTTTGCCATTGTGGTTTCTCTTTCTTATCGAGAAACATTTTGCCACAACTGAAACCTGCGGTGTACAGGCACATGTATTCAAGAACTTCCGCTGATGCGGGTGCCGGCGCAACGCCATCCTGCCCCACAACATAGGTGGTAATGCCTTGCCTGATTGCAGCTTCGTGATAGGGATCTAAAAACGGGATAAGATCGCCATGCACATGGGTATCGACAAACCCAGGCGAAATAACTTTCCCCGTGCAATCTAAAACTTGTTTAGCAGAGGCTTGGGAAAGGTTGCCTACCGCAGCAATTTTATCACCTATCAGGGCGACATCGCCTAGGAACCAAGGGGTTCCAGTGCCATCGATTATTTTGCCGTTCTTCAGAAGAATGTCGAAGTTCATGTTGGGATCATGGGTTTTGTGGGGGGGTGAAATCAGCGATATAAAGTTGGGCGGGGCTTCTGCCATCTCTTGTAGATGTCCACATCATTTTTTTCCCATCTTTGGTGAAAACGGGAAGAATGTCTGCACCTGGTGCAAAGGTGATGCGTTGTTGTTTGCCTGAATCAACATTCATCCAGTAGAGATCGTAGTTTGGTCGCATCATGGTCGAGTGATCCGCAGCAGCGAATAGGATATGCTTGCTATCGGAGTACCAAAATGGGCACCATTGAACCCAAGCGAGGTTTTCAGCAAGGGTGCGATCGTTTTTGCCATCAACATCGATCACATGGATTTGAAGAGTATCTTTTTTCTTGCGATCTGTGCGGAAAATAATCCGTTTGCCATCGGGGGAAAAGAAGGGCCCGCCATTGTAGCAACCGGGCGCGTTGGTAAGCTTGCGCACATTCTTCCCATCGCTATCCATGATGTAAAGCTCAAGGTTTTCGGCTCCGCTGCGATTACTGCAGAAAACAATCGATTTGCCATCGGGGGAATAACTGGCCTCGGCATCATAGCCCGGTGAATCGGTGAGCCTTTTCATGCCAGAGCCATCTGGGTTGGTTTCGAAAATTTCCATTGCGGGGTCGAAGTCCCATTTATAGGTTCTGCGTTTCCCTGCTTTTTTTTCTTCATCGCGGAGTTTGTACTCTTCGCCGTAGTATTCTTTGGATTTAGGGTCGAGATGGCTGCTGGCAAAAAGAATTTTCTTCCCATCGGGGGAAAAGTAACTGCAGGTGGTTTTGCCGATGCCTGGGCTTACTCGCACGCTCTTTTTATTTGCAAGATCCATGGTGAAGATCTGGTAAAAGGGGTTGCCCGATTCTTTATCTTCAGCTTGAAAAATGATGCTTTTCGCATCAGGAGAGAAGTAGCCTTCGCCTGCTCTTACAAATTCCGAAGTTAACTGGGTGATATTCTTCAAATAGGCTTGTTCGCTGGTTTGCCAAGAGTCGGTATCTGCGCCACATAGAAGACCAAGAATCAGTGCGTACATTTATCAATTCTCCGCTAGTTGTGTTATTATTCATTTCTGCAGTTATTATCATTATAATACCTGAGTGACTCAACCTGAAAGAGGTTTATTCAAAACCTTTTGCTTTGTCCACTTGGGCAAGCTATAAGAAAAGGTTTGCAGGCTTAACTGCAGTTCGTTGCTTTGTTGGCTTTATCATCTGAGGATCGAATGAAAAAACTGAAAATGCGGCGCATCGATCTCAAAGATCAGGCAGGTCAACTTGAGCTTGATAATCTCATGTCCGCACTTGGGAATCAAGGCAATGTTGTTTCTCCCAAGGGTCGTGAACTGACCAAGGCTGTTTTTGGCGAGGCCCTCAGCCCTCTGCAAGTGGTAGAACGCGTTTGTTCCGATGTTCGCACTAAAGGCTTGGACTCGGTTCTTCATTACACCAAACAATTTGATAAGGTTGATCTTACCCATGCCAACATAAGGGTTACTCTCGCTGAATTGCGCGAGGCCCATGCCAATGCTCCACCAAAACTGCTAGAAACGGTTCGACGCATCAAGCAGAATATTTATGCCTTTCAAGTTGGCCTAGTGCAACGCGATGCGGTGCAATCGTTGGGCACCCGCGGAGAGCTTCGGCTTCGATTTCGCCCGATCAAGCGGGTTGGTATTCATGTGCCCGGGGGCGCTGCTGCATACCCTTCCACCTTGCTTATGACTGTCGTACCTGCCCAAGCTGCAGGTGTCGAAGAGTTGGTCGTCGTTATGCCGCCCACACCCAATGGCGCCTATTGCAGCGATATGTTAGCTGTTTGCCACGAACTTGGCGTGCAGGAAGTTTATCGTGTTGGGGGCGCTCAGGCGATAGCCGCACTTGCCTATGGCGTGCAGGGCATTAACAAAGTAGATATGATTGTGGGCCCGGGAAATATGTTTGTTGCGCTTGCCAAGAAAACAGTCTTCGGGCAGGTTGCGATTGATTGCATTGCTGGCCCCAGCGAGGTGGTGGTGCTGGGTGATGAAACTTCTAATCCCAGATATCTTGCTGCAGAATTGATATCCCAAGCCGAACACTCGCCAGGTTCTAGCCTTCTGGTTACTTGGCGCAAAGAAATTCTAGATGAGGTTGAAAAAGCCCTTAATGAAATGCTTTCAACTTTGGAAAGAGGCGATCTTGCGAAGGATTGCCTAGAGCAATTTGGCGCCTTTGTGCTTGCCCCAGATCCTATCAGCGCATTTGATTGCGTCAATAAACTTGCCCCAGAGCATTTGCATATTGCTACTTCTGACCCTGCAAAGCACGCAGATCAAATCGATAATGCGGGAGCAATCTTTCTTGGGCCTTATACTCCAGTTGCAGCAGGCGATTATGCTGCAGGGCCTTCGCATGTGCTGCCCACCGGTGGCACCGCTCGCTTTGCAAGTGGGCTTTGTTCTAACGACTTTTTGCGCAGATCCAGTATTGTTACCTTAACTCGTGAAGGCCTTGAATCTCTGGCGCCGGATATTTGCACCATGGCTGATCGCGAAGGGCTCACTGGGCATAAGGCAAGCGTTCTCGTCAGGTTGGAAAAGTAATATCAGACAAGGTTGTATCATGGCAAAATTGAATCGGGATTCTTTGCGAAAATCAGTGCTTGATATGTCCGCCTATACTCCGGGGGAGCAGCCCCAGGAAGGGTCGATCATCAAGCTTAACACTAATGAAAATCCCTACCCGCCATCTCCAAGGGTAGTTGATGCAATCAAGAATGCTTTAACATCCGATCGGCTTCGAAAGTACCCTGATCCTTTAGGCGCCAAGTTTAAAATTGCTGCGGGGAATGCACTTGGGATCGATCCAGATTCGATTTTAATTGGTAATGGTTCTGATGATATTCTTACCATCTTGACCCGTGCGTTTGTTCCTGAGTCTGGCTTGATGGCTTCTGCAACTCCTAGCTACCTTCTTTACAAAACTCTTGCTGGAATCCAAAACGCCAGGATTGAATTGGTGCCATTCACTGCTACTTGGCAATTACCACCAGCATGGCCTTTCCCCGAGGCCAATCTTACTTTTCTTGCCAACCCCAACTCGCCCTCCGGTACTTTGGTGGAAGCAGCCGAGATAGATCGGCTGGCGCAATCGTTAAACGGGCCTTTGGTTATTGATGAAGCATATGGCGATTTCGCCCGCCATAATGCCATGGGAAGATTTCAAAATGGCGCACAACCCGAGGGTATTATAATCACTCGCACCATGAGTAAATCCTATGCGTTGGCAGGTATTCGCTTTGGGTTCGCAGTGGCCAATCCTTCTTTGGTTTGCGAACTAATTAAAGTTAAGGATTCGTACAACTGCGATGTTCTTAGTCTTGAAGCAGCCACCGCTGCGATTTCTGATCAGGCCTATCTTAAAGAATGCATCGCAAAAATCATTGCAACCAGAACTCGCTTGCATTTAGAACTTAGCAAACTTGGATTCAAAGTTACCCCAAGCGAAGCTAATTTCCTCTGGTGTACCCACGAAAAACACTCTCCCGATTTTCTCTATTTAGAGCTTAAGAAAGCCAACATTCTTGTACGGTTGATGAAGTACCCGGGCCATGAGGGCATACGAATCACTATTGGCAGTGATCCGGAAATCGATCTTTTGCTCCAAACCCTTCGGAAACTCGTTTAAGCTGCGCTAGTTTGTAATTGTCACTCTTTTGCAACTTTCGTCTTATTGAGCGGCGGATGTAAATCCGCTGGTGCTGGCCCTGTGCGTTTTTCACCTACTTTTTTACTTTCTCTTTCCCCCAACTCCCAACCCTCTTCTCAATGTCTTCAAGCCCACCCACTGCGTTGCTCACTCTTACCCACAATTATCCGGAGGAGTTGTTAGGACTGAAGAGACTTGCGCCCTGAACGAGCAGATGAAAAGCAAACCATCCCCTCCAAAGGACTTTCATTCCTGGTCTAGGATCACTATTGCGCCCGATGTAGCCGCCTCGTTTAGCGACCAGCAATAAGAACTGTCTGGGAGTAAGTTCAGCCAAGGGTATTTTCAATAATTTTGCAGCAACCGTGCGCCATAATTTTGGGAGCCATTTACATAAGGCCTTTGGGTCTTGTGCGATGGGTTTCCCGGTGTCTGCAAGATCTCGAAGTTGCATTAGTCGAACTGCAACAACAGCCAACACCGCAGCACGACGCAAATAGTTTTCC
>CAMDHK010000109.1 GCA_945897965.1 Candidatus Kuenenia stuttgartensis
AAGTCTTGACCGATTTCATCATGCAGGCGGTAGATATCATATCCTTGAATGCCAGAGGGAACGGCTCCGTTGATTCGTATAAGTGCTACATCATTGGGAACAATATTGCCGCTGTCGTTTGGGTCATATCCATTAACAACGAATACATCTGCAGCGGTGTAAACGATGCTCTGGGTTCCACCAGCGGTTACGAAATCGATGGTTCCAGATAGCTTGGCCCCGCTATTATTGGTGACGACATGCGCAGCGGTAAGAATGAAGGTTCTATCGACTAAAAGGCTGCCCGTGCCAATGAAAGCTTGAGAGCCATCAACTGCGTTAATAAGAACCACACCATCATATTGAGGCGCTAAAGTAGCGGGAGCATCAGCAAAAGCGCCAACGACTGGCACGGTACGATCTTCAAGGAATTCGAGGGATAATTTTTTTGACAGATCTTGTTTTTTAGTACGCTTCATATCGATCCTTTTAAGGAGCCTAAATCTTTCCCCATGTACCCCACTTTACACAATACTCCTTTTTTTACAAACTCCTTTTATCGATAAATTAATGTTACGGTCGCAAGAAAACCCTTTTATGAGGTGTATTTCATTGCCCAATAATTAAATCGACTTCTTGGATGTTGAGCTTCACTCGGGTGATAAAATCGAAGGTTAGAGCAGTATTGGATAATATTGCTTAAGTTGATGATTATATTTTGAACTTTAGTGATTAAGAAACTTTGCCTGCAACAAATAAACCCCCACTAAAATTACTTGAATAAGGATAGAAATCCAAAAGCAGATTCGTTCCTAAATAACCATGTAATGTAAGAAAATCTGAAGGGGAGGAAGAGACGGGATTCCCGGGCCCAGGGGTGGTAATGATTCCTCGTTGATTGGAACTAAAAAGAGCGGGGGCCACTCGAACGCCACCACTGAACCCAGGACTATAGGCGAAGAAATCTTGAAGTATGTTTTTGTTGGAATCATAAACTCTTACATTTGGCCCGCCACCCGCACCAGCGCCCACAATGATTTGATCCGTAAAGCCGCCATATAAATTACCGGCAGCAACATTAATTCCACCGCGGAATGCCGCATCATAAACAAAGAAATCCATTAATACACCAAGTGAAGCGCCATCAAAAACTTTTAATCTTGGCCCACCCCCAGGGCCCGCACCCACAAGAATATCAACTTGTAAATCAGAGTTGATTAAGCCAGTCGCAATTGTAACGCCCCCGGAGAAGGTGGGCTCGAAGGCAAAAAAGTCGCGAAGAACTGTCAAATTTTTTCCACTAAAGACCTTAATTCTTGGGCCTCCCCCAGGGCCTGCGCCCACCAGAATATCTGCATAAAGATCGCCATCAATATCTCCAGAGGCAAGGGTAACTCCGCCAGAGAAGGTAGGTTCGAAAGCAAAGAAGTTGAAAAGTACGGTAGAAAAATCTACTCCGGAAATCACTTTAATATTTGGGCCACCACCAGGGCCGGGGCCAGCGATAAGATCAATCACCCCATCGTGATTGACATCGCCAAGTGCGGTAACGACTCCCCCAGTAAAGTTTGGACTATAAACCATAATATCTTTGATGATAGTTTGTGGATTAAGGCCTGCGGCATCATAAATATGAACATTAGGAGTGGAAAAAGAAAGGGAGGTGGAGCCTGGGCTAACCGCAAAAAGCGAGGTGGAAGTGATGGTGGGCACAGGCCCGCCTGTCAAGCCATCAATCTCATTGGCAAAGGCGGAAACCCGGGAGTAAAATCCTAGCCCCGTAAAAGCAGAACCGATTGTACCACCACTAACTATACCACCAATCAACAGTTTGCCATTGGAATTAAGGAACCCAGGCCCACCAGAATCTCCAGGGGCTGAATCGGTTTCGATGAGAATGTTGGAGCTGGTTTCTCCAGTTGTGGAGGGCACACCATATCTGTTTAGTAATTCATTCCCTGCAGGTGTACCATCATCAAAATCGAAAACAAGATCTTTAAATAAAGCTGGTTGATTAACATCTGCTCCCGTTGCTTCAAAGGTGTTGATGCCAATTCTTTTTATTCCTCCGGTGGAAGAATCAGCGCCATTGGTACCATTTCCGGTTTGCCCAAACCCTACCATGGTGAAAGATTGGCCGATTTCATTGCTGCTTCGATACAATTCGTAGCCAGCAATTCCACTCGGGGCTTTCCCGGTGATATTAATCACTGCTACATCATTGGGAACAATGCTGGAACCATTAGGTACATAACCATTGACGATGGAAACATCTGCAGCGGTGAAAGAAATTGGGGGTGAGAATATATTACTGGAGTTGGGGTAAAATTTAATGGTGCCTGGCAATTTCTGCCCAGCACTATTAGTTACAACATGGGCAGCAGTAAGAATGTAGTTGCCGCCAAACATCAACGCCCCAGAACCATAAGTACCATCTGATAATTCTATTTTCACCACCCCATTAAATGCAGGGTCACTGGTGGTAGAGGCATCGGAAAAATAGGCGCCAACGACGGGAGTGGTTCTATCCTCCAAGCGTTCAAGAATAGGCCGCCAAGGGTTTTTCGTTTTTTTAAGATGAATAAATCTGGGCATGGGACTACCTTTCAATGGAAATACCAAAGAACTATAGCACCGTAAAACCTAAAGTCTATTTTCTGCACCAAAATAGTAGGTTGTAGTTTATACTAAGCTAGACTTTTCTGATTTTGCGGTTTGTAGCATTAAACCTTGAAGAAGATCTTTCTGCGGTAGAGCCAGTAAGCCAGGGACCAATGGCAACAGACCACCAAAAGTGCTAAAAGCACCGGGCCCCAATTGCCCATGCCTGTTAAAGCGTGGCTGGTGAAAGGCATGAGCAGGTTGCGAAATTGCCCGGTGAGAATTCCCGCAGACATATACAGGAAGATCGAGTTCATCCCTGCAATCATGAAGGGGTTGGCCCAGGCTTTTTTCCCTAAACCTTCTGTCAATGAGTGAAAGAATGCAAAAATCAGGCAGGACCACCCTGCTGCAAATAATCCAAAAGATGCAGTCCAGATTTTCTTCACCATGGGAATGGGAAAACTTAAGCCCCATCCCAATGCCAGCCCTGCTAAGCCTGCTAGTACCAAGGTTTTTATTTGTACTTTTACTTCCCAATGTTCACGAAACATCCTTCCGATCATGCAGCCAAAAATAATCGTTGCAGATGCTGAAAGAGCATTAAGGGTTGCATAACCCCCGGTACTATTTTGAAACACGGTTGGGTAACCAAGCGAGGTAAAGAAATGGCTTAAGTGTGAATCAAGAATGTAACCAACGTTTTTGTCCCGCTCCCAAGGGTCGTAGCCCTCGCCTTTGTAATATCCAAAAAGTAAATGCAATGCGGTATGAAGCAGTAAGCACCCCACTGCAACTAATAACTGTTTTTTCCAACTTAGTGTGAGTGTGAAAAAAGCAATGATGTAACCCAGTGCGATTTGTTGAAGCACACGGATGAATTGCACAATAGGTTCGGGCTTGCTCATGGAATCAAGAAGCACGCCCAGAAGGATAAGTAGGAACGCCCTTTTAAAAGCGTGTTGCAATTGCACCGCCCATGTTTCGCCCCGATCCATTCGCAAACCAAAAGCCACGGGCATCGATACGCCCACCAAAAACATGAATGAAGGTTGGATCAAATCCCAGACGGTGCATCCGACCCATTCGCGATGGGTGAATTGATCTGCAAGCCATCCCCAGTTGGGATCTTTGAGAAGTTTGCCTAAGCCCATGCCGCCCGAAATCATTGCAAGCATAGTGAAGCCACGATAGGCATCGATAGAAAAAACACGGGAAGTTGCAACAGGGTTCATGGTTTTTTACCTCAGGGTGAGGAGATTATTCTGCCATGGTTTGGTTGGATTTACCAAGGAAATATAAGCTAAGCGGCATTGCGCTCAAAATTGGGGTCTTCATCTGCAGATTGATAATGGTGATGTCTGGGGTGATACTTTTCGCTGGGGATGGGGATGTCTTCAACTTTTTCTTCCAGACTTTTGATGGCTTTGGTTTGATCTTTTGAGTAATCGAGATAAAGGCTGACAAGTCTCGCAAGTAAAACCGTAACAAGAAACTGACCAAACACCGCTTCAAGCCAAACTATGGTTCGTGCAATGGGAGCAAGAGGTGTCACATCGCCAAAGCCTACCGTGGTTAGGGTGATAAAACTGAAGTAAAGAAGAACA
The DNA here is from genome assembly GCA_945897965.1 of Candidatus Kuenenia stuttgartensis. GTDB lineage: Bacteria > Planctomycetota > Planctomycetia > Gemmatales > Gemmataceae > UBA969. The sequence continues at coordinate 4,188 of CAMDHK010000109.1, forward strand.
GAGCTACGCACATGATGATTATAGGTGCCATCTTCATCATCAAGAAATTTCATATTTGCAACTGCAAAAGATCCGGGGGAAAATTCTTCCACCATGCCATAGACATAAGCCCAGATCGTGCCGACAAGAAGGTAAAGGCAGCAACCGCCAATGATTTTGTCGAAGCCGATGGCTTTGTCGAGCCAAAGTTCGCGAAACAAATAAAAAGCGAGGCTGAAAAAGAAAACCATATGAGAAACCATCCTAGGCACCATGATCCATTTAGGATGGGACAACCCGGGTAAGTTATCAGGCAGAATCAACAAAGCGCAGCCAATCAAACAAAAAGGTAGCGAGAAGAAATAAATGAACTTTGTGGCTTCATCATTATTTCTAAGAGCATAAGGGACAGAGAAAAGGAAAAAGGCGAAGAATAAAGCAAGGATGTCATCGCCTGAATCGGAATGATCTAAAGAGGGGAAAATAATTGCGAGCAAAAGTAGGTTGAGCAAGACCCAAAAAAAGCGATCGTTAACACAAACTTTTTGAACCAACCGATTGAAACTCCCCAGCCATGAATTTTTATCTGAAGAGGATTCTTCAGCTAAAATATAGCCCGCTTCAGCTTGCACATTATTATTTATGTTACTCATACAATCAAAACCATAGACGCCTTAAGTCAACTCAGGTAAGGCGGATCTATAGCTATTGCTGAAAGTTGAGTAAAGATTGATTTAGAGCGAATTAATCAAGGAAATAAAATCAAACTCTCTGCAATACGGTCGCAGGTGGTTTGGGTGGGATAGTTAGTTTTGGGGTTTGGTTTTCTTCTTGAAAACCATTAAGGTTTCATCGGTTCCCGGAATTGCTTCGAACTTGGCGGGGCGATCTTTTCCTTTGGGCGCCATGCATATGGTGAGGATATCGCCTTCAAGTTTATAAATTCCTAGAAGTTTTTCTCCCTTCATGGTGCCCCCGTCTGGGCTGACATCAAGAGTTTTCGGATTAACCTCTGGATTGAGTTCAACGGTGGTGCCTGCAAATCTTTTGCCATCCCTTTTCCAAACCACATGCTTGCCATCAACCATTCTTTCAATGGAATCAACAGTTTCTTTGGCAGTTTCTTTGCCATTGCGCATAAAAGAAGTAACTTGCCAAACGCCTTGATGGAGGGCTTCTTCTTGTTGGAGTTTAGTTTCTTTAGGGTCTACTGCAGAAGCAAAAGTAGCTATCAACAAAGAAAAAAGAAGAGAGTATCGAGTAATCATGCAGTCTCCGATAAAATTCAACCAAAACAGCCCTAAAAATTGATTCACTATTATTTTAGGGTATCAATTGAAGAGCATACGCACAAAGGTTACATTATTAGCTTACTAAATTCCTACCCTTTGATGTTCTAACCCGAGATCCCCAATGAATAGTATCGGCCTTGCTTTAGGAATGATGACACTGATTTGTAACGCAGACACCGATTGGGTGGAATTAATTCCAGAAGGTAAACTGGATGCGTTTAAAAAAGCATCTCCCAAGTTTGTCTGGACGGATAAAATTACCCTTGATGGCGCCAAGCAAAATAAACTTGCAGCAAGCAAAGATAAAGGTGCTATCCTTTTCAATAATAATGAAGGACTACCAGGCTTAGTCACCAATCAATCCTGGGGCGATCACGAAATACATCTCGAGTTCTTAGTTGCAAAGGGTTCCAACTCCGGCATTAAAATGCACATGCTCTATGAGATTCAAATCTTCGACAGCTTCGGGAAAACCAATTTAACTGGTTCGGATTGCGGTGGCGTTTACCCCCGCTGGGAATACAAACCAGCCTTTACCTATATCGATAAAGGCGTGCCCCCCTCGAAGAACGCCTGCAAGCCCGCAGGCGAATGGCAAACCTTGGATATCACCTTTATAGCGCCTAGCTTTGATGAGGCAGGCAACAAGGTTAAAAACGCTCGGCTGCCCAAGGTGCTTTTGAATGGCGAATTGATTCACGATAACGTGGAGCTACTCACCCCGACAGGAAACAACTTCAAGTTAAAGGAAAAGAGTAAAGCCCCGATCATGATTCAAGTGGATCACGGCCCGGTGGCATTCAAAAACATTAAAGTTCGAGAATTGCAAAAGTAACTTTTTAAGAATGGTTGTCATGACAACTCCCGCATTCATCTTGGCTTGGCTGATAGTTAGTGCAGATCCTGCGCAGATTAATTTTTCGCGGGATATCCTTCCGATTCTTTCAGATAACTGCTACTCATGCCATGGGCCTGATGAAAAAGCACGCAAAGCGAAACTAAGGCTGGATACCCAGGAAGGTGCGTTTGCAAAATCGAAGTCGCCTGGAGCCCATATCATCAAGGCTAAAGACATTTCGAAAAGCGAGCTGTACCAACGCTTGATAACCTCCGACGAAAAAGAGTTAATGCCCCCGCCCTCCTCTGCCAGAAAGCTTGGGAAAAATCAGATCGAACTATTGAAGGCGTGGATCGATCAGGGTGCGAATTGGGGGAAACACTGGGCATTTGAAGCTCCCATCAGGCCTAATGTTCCTGTTTCAACCAGCAATGCTCGGACTTCTAATCCCATTGATTCTTTTATTCTTGAGAAGCTGAAGGCTGAAGGGTTAAAGCAAGCGCCACGTGCCAACCGTGAGACTTTAGTTAGGCGATTGTATCTTGACCTTACAGGCTTGCCCCCGAATTTAGTACAAGCAGAGTCTTTTATTAACGACAACTCGCCCAACGCCTATGCAAAGCTGGTAGATGGTTTACTTGCCAGCCCGCATTATGGCGAACGCATGGTCTGGGATTGGCTTGATGCATCGCGTTATGCAGATAGCAACGGCTATCAGGGCGATAACGAACGAACCATGTGGCCTTGGCGTGATTGGGCAGCATCTGCATTCAATGATAATCTTTCGTTCAAGGATTTCACCACTTGGCAACTCGCGGGCGATCTTCTTCCAAATGCGACATTTGAACAACGCCTTGCAACCGGCTTCAATCGCAATCACATGATCAATGGCGAAGGCGGTAGGATCGCAGCAGAAAACCGTATCGATTATGTGATGGATATGTCTGAAACCATGGGGACAATCTGGCTGGGCCTGACCTTCAATTGCTGCAGATGCCATGATCATAAATACGATGCACTTTCGCAAAAGGATTACTATCAGCTTTTTTCATTCTTTAATAACACACCTGTTGATGGTGCAGGTCGGAGTGCGCAAACGCCTCCAATCTTGGAATGTTCCACTCCTGAACAACTTCTGAAAAAGAAGCAGATGGATTCTTCCGTAGGGAAGGTTCAATCCCAGGTTGAAGAACTCGAGAACAAAATATTTCCAAGGGATAAAGGTAAAAAAGCCTCAGACTCTGATGCTGCAAAGGACTATGCCAAGGAAACGAAAGAAATTCTTTCCAAGCCTGCGGGCTCGAGAGGCAAGGCGCAACTTCAACAACTTGCAAAGGCAGTTGAAAAACCCAAACCAGAACTCTTTCAAATTCTCAATAACCTCATCAAAACGATTGACGAAAGGGATAATTTTGCAAAATCCCTTCCTTTAGTTATGGTGATGGAAGAACTTCCCAAATCCCGTGAAACTTTCATCCTTGACATTGGCAATTACGAAAAGCCCATGGGCAAAGTTGGTATTGCTGTCCCTGCCGTCCTTCCGCAAATTCGCAAGGCTGATTCAATCAACAGGCTCGATCTGGCGCAGTGGCTTGTAACCAAGGAAAACCCCCTTACCTCGCGGGTGATCGTCAATCGATTTTGGCAGCAATTCTTTGGAACCGGAATCGTCAAGACATCCGAAGACTTTGGCGTGCAGGGAGAAAAACCCTCTCACCCCGAACTTCTTGATTGGCTAGCTGTGGAATTCCAGGAGAGTAATTGGGATGTCAAACATCTTGTTCGACTGATCTTGCTTAGCGAAACGTATCAACAATCTTCGAAGTTGGATCCTGAGGCTAAAGAAAAAGATAGCGCCAACAGGTTTCTTTCCCATGGCCCAAGATATCGCAGGCCCGCATGGATGATCCGTGATCAAGCGCTTGCTTCATCTGGACTTTTAATTCCTCAAATTGGTGGCCCACCCACTAGGCCCTATCAGCCACAAGGTATCTGGGAAGATGCAACTTTTGGTAATAAAAAATATGTTCAAGACCAAGGCGAAAACCTGTACAAGCGAAGTGTCTATACCTTTTGGCGCAGGATCATAGGCCCTACCATGTTCTTTGATACCCCCGCTAGGCAGTATTGCAATGTCAAGCTTTCCCGCACTAATACTCCGCTTCATGCCCTCGCAACCCTCAACGATACAACCTATGTTGAAGCATCGCGTGTGCTTGCGCAAAGAGAACTTCTTGCAACAAGCAACAAGGTTGAAGTTTTGGATGAAGTTGTGATTGAAAATATCTTTCGTTCCATACTTGCAAGGAAACCAAGTAACGAGGAAGCTGCCATTTTATCTGCTGCAGTTAAGCGGTATCAAGATGCCTTTGAAAAAGATGCTGAAGCTGCGAAGAAATTTATCGCAGTGGGAAAAATGCCTGCGAGCACCGCCATCGATAGTAAAAAGCTTGCAGCGTTTGGCACCCTTGCCCTTTCCCTTTTCAACCTTGATGAGGCCTTGAACAAGGAATAATTATGGATCCTAGAATTCAACAATCGTTGCTGGTGAACCGTAGGGAATTCTTCGGGAAGCAGGCCTTAGGCTTAGGCACTGCTGCGCTTTCAGGCTTGCTTGCAAAGGATGGGTTCGCTGCTGCACCCCAGAATAATAGGCTGCCCGATCTTCCCCATTGGAAGCCCAAGGCCAAGAATGTCATCTATCTATTTCAGAATGGCGCGCCCACCCATGTAGATCTTTTTGATTACAAACCCAAATTGATCGAGATGCATGGTAAGCCCGTGCCTGATTCCCTCTTCGAAGGCAAGCGCTTCTCGACCATGACAGGTAATCCCAAGGGCAAGGTGATGCTTTCGCCTGTTGAGCCTTTTAAGCAGCGGGGAAATAGTGGTTCATGGGTCAGCGACTTCTTGCCTCATACCGCATCGATTGCAGATGATATTTGCTTTATTAAAAGCATGCATACGGAAGCGGTGAATCATGCACCTGCGATTTCTTTCTTTTTAAGTGGCGCACAGATTCCCGGTAGGCCCACCCTAGGAGCCTGGCTTTCCTATGGCTTGGGTAGCGAATCAGAAAACCTTCCCGCCTTTGTGGTCATGACTTCCATCAGCAAGGGCACCACCTGTGGTCAAATCTTTTACGATTTCTATTGGGGCTCGGGTTTTCTTCCCTCGAAACACCAAGGTGTGAAATTTAGTTCCGGTGGCGACCCCGTGCTTTATCTTTCGAACCCCGAAGGCATGAGCAAAAATCTGCGCAGGGCCCAACTCGATGACATCTCAAAATTAAACGAGATCAAGTTGAAAGAGTTTGGCGACCCAGAAATCGCTACCCGTATCGCTCAGTACGAAATGGCTTATCGCATGCAAACAAGCGTGCCCGAACTTACCGACTTCTCTAAAGAATCTGAAAAGACACTTGCTATGTATGGGCCACAAGTGCGCGAGCCTGGAACCTTTGCCTACAACTGCCTGATGGCTCGCAGACTTGTTGAACGAGGCACCCGATTTGTACAAGTCATGCACGCGGGCTGGGATCAGCATCGCAGCATCACCACCGAACTTTACAACCAATGCAGGGATACCGACCAACCCTCTGCAGCCTTAGTTCGCGATCTGAAACAGCGCGGTTTATTGGATGATACCATCGTGATCTGGGGCGGTGAGTTTGGTAGAACTCCCTTCATCCAAGGCGATCTCGCCAACAGGCCTCAATGGGGCCGTGATCATCATCCGTATGCCTTTACTATTTGGGCTGCAGGTGGGGGCTTCAAGCCGGGTATTTCGTATGGCGCTTCCGATGAGCTTGCAATGAATGTAGCAACCGATGGCGTTCATGTGCATGATTTTCAAGCAACGCTCTTAAAACAGTTGGGCATTGATCACACAAAGTTAAGCTTCAAGTTTCAAGGCAGGCATTTCCGCCTGACCGATGTCTTTGGCAAAGTCGTGCCCGGCTTACTTGCGTAGAAGTTTACCAGCCGATGCAACAACCACCGGAGCCTGCGCCTGAACCCAGAAAGGGCAGGGCTCTGCGAGCGAAGGGCATTTTCAAATAGTCTTCACGATTGTAAACGATTCGACCGCCGATGATGGTGTACTTCACTTGGGTTGAATGCTCGAAGGGGTCGCCATCGTAGAGCACCAGATCTGCAACCTTGCCCATTTCGATCGAGCCATAATCTTTGTCTATGCCAAGGATTTTTGCAGCTTCAAGAGTGATGCTACCCAAGGCTTTATCAAAGCCAAATCCATGAGCCATTGCCATCGCTGCTTCAAACCTGATCGATCGGGTCTTGGGCACATAATCTTCAAAGCCTGAACTGATTGCCAAGGGAATCTGAGCATCGGAAATTCTTTGGGCACTACCTACGAAGGTGTTGAAAGTTTCCATCCTAGCAACCCGCTGCATCGTAGGATGCAACACGATGGGTATGCCCGCTTTGCGAATTTCATCAGTCATCAGATAAGCCTCGGTGGCTTGATCCAACTGGGCCTTAAGCTTGAATTCGGCAGTGATGCGGAGTGCGGTTTGAATATCATCCGCACGATGAGCGGAAAAGATCACGGGCAACTTCCCCGAAACTGCATCTGCAAAAGGATCGAGCTTGGGCTTGGGCTCAAGCTTCGAGGCATCTGTTTCCTTTAAGCGCTTGCGAAGTTGTTCATTACCTTTGTTGAACTCGTTACGCAATAGAGCTGCAGTTGCCATTCTTGTAGTGGGCGCCTTATTGGGATAAGTCTTCTTGGGGATTTCGCCGAGGTTGATCATGAGTGCTGCAGGAAATTTAATCGTCATCGCATCTACGGTGTTACCATAGGTTTTTAATATGCCTGTCTGACCCGCAATAACATTGACTGCGCCGGGTACTACATGAAGAACGGTCACACCCTGCCTGCGAAGGAATTCTAGCAAAGCCTCATCAGGGTTAAAGCCATCGATGACTCGAAGGTCAGCCTGATTGGGATCGGTGTTTTCATCCTGATCTTGATCAGCTTGAATGTTTAATGCGCCTGAAAGCCCAACACTTGAATGAGCATCAATCAGGCCAGGAGTGACCTCTGCAACGGAAAGAGCAGGGGTGCCCGGTGGGATTTTAACCTCGCCAACTTTACCTACTGCAGTGATCCTTCCTTTTTCTAAAAGCACAACTCCCTCAAGGATGGGTTTTCCTGAAACCGTGTGAATGCGACCCGCAAAGATTGCAAGGCGTTCGGGGGTTTCAGACATCGGGGCTTTCAGATTGCCTAGATCAATTCCTACTACCTTGGGCATACTTGAAACCACATCAGGAATCTTGGGCAATTTTTTCTCTCTATCAACCAAGGCAAAACCGCCTGCTTGATAGGCCCAATTCTCATGAACCGTTCGATCAAATAGTTGTTTTCCTTCGATAAATGTTGCAAGAACTTGTGTGTAAATACTGAAGGGCGCACCAGAAAGCACAACAAAATCTGCATCTTTTCCAACTTCAAGGGAACCCACGCGCTTCTCTAAATGCATCATCGTTGCAGGATTTAATGTCAGTGCCCTAAGCGCTTCTAATTCTGTCATTCCGCCTCGTAATGCTATTGCGCCTGTGCGTAGAAAAAATCTTGATTCCGTAACCGGGTCATCGGTATTGATTGCAACCTTCACCCCCGCCTTGGTGATTGCAGCAGCGTTTTCTTCAAGCAACCCTGATACTTCTGCTTTGCCCCCGGGGCTATCCACCAAAGTTAGTGAAACCCATGCATTCTTTTTTGCAAGTTCATCCACAATGCGATAGGCCTCGGTCGCATGTTGCAGCACGATCTCAAAATCAAACTCCTGCGATAGTTTAAATGCGGAGTAGATATCATCAGCACGATGACAATGAAAATGAACAGTGCGTTTGCGTTCTAATACTTCAACTAAAGGTTCTAGTGCTAAGTCCACCTCGGGCGGTTCTGCCTTGGCATCGGTTTCTTTCTTCTTGCGATAATCAGCCCACTTTTTTTGATATTCTCGTGCCTTGATGAATTGCTCTCTTTGCATTGCATGGATTTTCATCCTCGTCGCTGGTGCACCCTTGGTGCGATCAAAGTTGAAGCGCTTGGGGTTTTCGCCGTTCGCCATCTTTAACCCGCCCAGCACTGGGATGTTTTGAATACGCATTTGTTCGACTGTCTGACCCACGAATTTAACATAAAGGGTTTGCCCACCAATCACATTACCACTTCCAGGCATAATGTTGGCAGTAGTAACACCACCAGCAAGAGCCATGCGGATGCCGGGATCGTTAGGCGTGATGCCATCCATCGCCCTAAGTGATGCCTGAAGCGGGCCGCTACCCTCGTTGCCATCGGAATTTGCGGGAACCTGCGGGCGGGCAAAAACCCCAAGGTGCGAATGACTGTCTACTAATCCAGGGATGATGACTTTTCCTGTTACATCAATTATTTTTCCTTGAATTGCGGGCATATTTTCTGCACTGCCCAAAGCAACGATCTTGCCATCTTTTACTACCAAATAGCCATTGATGATGGGCATTGCGTTGGCAGTGTGAATGATTGCGCCCTTGTAAATTACTGTCTCTGTTGGTTTTTTTGTGTCATCGGGGGCAAACCCAAGAGCTAGCATTACTAAAATCGGGGTCATCATATTCATGTTCAATTCCTTGTTATGTATGGTTCAAGCAATGGATGATACACCCGCTTTAAGGGTGGGTTCAACTAAAGCAGTTGTTGGACGATTTTCATTTCTTCACTCTGAGTCCTAAATATTCTTCCATAGGATCAAAGTCTCTATCGTTATGAATTAATTCAAATCTATTCTCAATACAAAAAGTTGCAATAATAACATCGATTGTTTTTCTGACTGTAATACCACTCTTTCTTAATTTCCTATAATTTTGAGCTGCTTGTATTGCAATTTCTTTACCAAGAAAGTCATGATATTCCAGACTTTCCATCATTTGTTTTGCAGTTTCATAATCCTTTTCTTCACGAAATCCCTGTAGGAATTCTGTTATTATTATATCTCCTGTAATGATTCTGCTGTGTTCAAGTTCATAATCTAAAATGTTAGTTTGTAATGATTCAATTCCTCTTACATAATCAATCCAAATAGAAGTATCAGCAACTATCATTTAGCAGTCCTCATTTGATCTAGATCACCTTCCCAATTTAGTTTTCCACGCAAATCTCTTATTTTTAATTGATTTCTTTGC
>CAMDHK010000110.1 GCA_945897965.1 Candidatus Kuenenia stuttgartensis
GGATTACTGCCTGCAGATATTCGTAAAGAAACTCAAACGAACACACCCGATCCTCACATTTGGTTTGATGTTCAATTGTGGATCAAGTGCTTGGAATTTGTGAGTGCGAAATTAATTGAAATCGACCCAGAAAACAGTGGCGTTTATAACACAAACAAAACAAATTATTTAGCTACGCTTAACGATCTCCACAAGTATGTAACACTACAATCAGAAAAAATCCCAAAGGAACAGCGAGTTTTGATCACAGCCCATGATGCGTTTGGTTATTTTGGAAACGCATATGCATTCCAGGTTAGAGGAGTGCAAGGTATCAACACGGTCGCAGAGGCCAACAGCGGAGAGATTGGATCTCTGGCTACATTCATGGTGAAAAACAAAGTGCGGGCTTTTTTTGTAGAAAGTTCTGTGCCTCGCAAAAATCTTGAAAAGCTAAAAGAGGTTGCAGCCTTACTCGATCCTAAGTTTGTATTGTCTTCTGGTGGAGAATTATTTTCTGATGCATTGGGCCCTAAAAACTCTCCCGCAGGAACTTATGAAGGCATGGTCAAGCACAACATCGATACCATACTCAAAGCTTTGGTTCCTTAAAAACAGGATGTTTCATGACTGGGCTAAATGATAAAAAACTGGAATTCGCATTAGAGATCAACGATCTTACGGTGAGTTACAAAGATAAACCAGTGCTTTGGGACATTGATTTAGAAATACCCCAAGGGGCATTGGTAGGAATTGTGGGGCCGAATGGCGCAGGGAAAACAACCCTAATCAAATCTATCCTCGGATTGCTGAAGCCAGTTGCAGGTTCCGCAAAAATACTCGGGCTTGAGATTGATCAAGGGATCAAGAAAATAGCGTATGTGCCTCAGCGCGGGAGTGTTGATTGGGATTTTCCTGCCACGGTTTTTGATGTAGTTCAGATGGGTACCTACGGAAAATTAGGATGGCTTGGGCGGCCCGGGATCAAAGAAAAAAAACTTACTAAAGAAGCTCTCGAAAAAGTTGGAATGCTCGAACTTGCTCACAGGCAGATCAGTCAACTTTCAGGCGGGCAGCAACAGCGGGTCTTTTTGGCCCGAGCCCTCGTTCAACATGCGGAAATTTATCTCATGGACGAACCTTTTCAAGGAGTGGATTCAACCACTGAACAATCAATCGTAGAACTATTACGAGAATTAAGGAATCAAGGAGCCACGGCTTTGGTGGTTCATCATGATTTGCAAACAGTGAAAGATTATTTCGACTGGGTGGTTTTGTTGAATGTGCGAAAAATTGCAGCGGGGCCCGTTTCTGAAGTTTTCACCGAAACAAACTTAAAGCTCGCATTTGGCTCTAGAGTTTCCTTGGGAGAATAACGATTGTTTGAATCGCTTTCAGTTCCTGGGTTGGGAAGCGTTGTTGCTGGAACTGCGCTGTTGGGCTTTTTATGCGGAACCCTTGGAACCTTTGCTGTTTTGAGAAAGCAAAGCCTTATGGGCGACGCAATTTCACATGCCTGCCTGCCCGGGCTCATTCTCGCATTCCTTCTTTTTAACAGTAAAGAATCCTGGGCCCTAATGCTGGGTGCTGCTATTTCAGGCACCATCGCAGCCATGGTCATTCTTGGAATCAGCAGGTTTAGCAGAGTTAAAGAAGATAGCGCATTGGCAATCACCCTTTCAGTATTTTTTGGTTTTGGCCTGATGCTTCTTACTTGGGTTCAACGACGGCCAGACGCTGCTCAGGCTGGGCTGGCACGCTTTTTATTCGGCCAAGCTGCAACACTTTTAGATCGTGATGTTTGGCTTCTTGCTGCAATTGCAATCCCATGCCTCATAACTGTTTTCATTTTCTGGAAACACTTTCAACTGGTTTGCTTTGATCGATCTTTTGCCCAAAGCCTTGGCTTTCCTGTTTTCTTAATCGAAGTCTTACTTTCCTTACTATTGGTTATGGTTATCGTTGCAGGTTTGGAAACCGTGGGTGTCGTTTTAATGAGTGCATTGCTAGTTGCACCCGCTGTTGCTGCTAGGCAATGGACAAACAAGCTTGAAATCATGGCGATCTTAGCAGGTGTTTTCGGAGCATTTTCCGGTATCGCAGGCGCGGTATTAAGCAACATTGGCAAAACCAGTATTCCCACGGGCCCGGTCATTGTCTTGTTCATTACTTTGATCGTGTTTTTATCTATTTTGTTTGCGCCTGCGCGGGGGATCGTTTGGCTTCAGTTCAAACATTGGCGAGACAGCAAAGTTCTCCAACTCGATTCCGTCCTTTCAAATCTTTTAAACCTTGCAAGGGAACACAGCGGGAAACAAAATGGTCACAGTATGGCCATGCTAAAAGGGATTAGTTCGAACCCTTCAGGTGTTCCTAGAAGCGTGCATAAATTGTTGGAAATGGGATTGGTTTCTGAAGTAGACAAAGGCCTCTATATTCCTACTTCCAAGGGTGCAGAATACTTGAATGAAAAAACATCCCACATGGGGTCACCCCTTACATGACACAAGCGCAACTCGAAATCCAATTGCTTGCCATGGCAACCGCTGTAGCATGCTCTCTATGCGGCGTGTTTCTTGTGCTTAGGCGCATGTCTCTGCTAAGTGATGCAATAAGCCATACGGTTCTTATTGGAATCGTGATTGCTTTTTTTCTAACGGGAGACATGGCATCGCCTTGGTTGTTGGTAGGCGCAACTACAGCAGGTGTATTCACCGTATTGCTGGTTGAAAGTTTGCAAAAAACTGGGGTAGTTCGCGAAGATGCAGCGATAGGCTTGGTTTTCCCTGCATTATTTAGCATTGCGGTACTGCTGATTTCGATTTATTCAAAAAATGTTCATCTAGATATGGACGCAGTGCTTGTAGGAAAGATCGCATTAACCCCACTGCCCTCACGAAGGCTCGAATTCGGAGGATATGATTTTGGTCCCAAATCACTCGCCCTGATGATAACGATCATCATTGTCAATATTGGGTTCATAATCTTATTTTTCAAGGAACTAAAAGTTTCAACTTTTGACCCAGCATTTAGCAAAGCAATTGGTTTTAATCCTTACTGGATTCACCTTGGGTTAGTGCTTTCTGTTTCAACCACTGCGGTTGCATCATTTGATGCTGTTGGATCTATTCTTGTAGTCGCATTAATGGCTGCGCCTGCTGCAACAGCATACTTATTAACCGACAAGTTATCAATCATGCTGATATGGAGCTGCATTATTGGGATGCTTTGTGCAGTACTAGGATACTGGCTTGCCCATTTTCTCGATGCCTCGATTGCTGGCTCGATGGCCACTGTTGCTGGAATTTTATTTGGGCTGACATTTTTCTTTGCCCCGGAAAGAGGATTATTCTCAGTCTGGCAGCGCGCAAAAATCAGAGACCGAAAATTCAAGCTTGCTCTTTTACTTGTGCATCTCACCCAGCATGAGGGTACAATAAGAGAACTGGAAGAATGCAACATTGAAAGCCTTCATCTTCATCTTCGTTGGGATGAGTACGAAACTCGTTCCGTGGCTTTTGAAGCTGTTGAATCTTTCTGCGCATCACAAGAAAATAAGGTTCTTAGATTGACACCCAAAGGCAGGATTATTGCCTTGGAATCATTGCAGATAGGGACGAATCTCTCCTGATTTTTTAATAGATAGAGATGATGAAAAAACAGATATCTCAACATATGATGGATTGGCTGAAAACCGAAGTAAACTATTGGAAGTCTGAAGGTACAATCTCAGAAACCCAGTCGAACTCCATCATTTCCCAATATGATTGCCTAGCTGATTCAGAACAAAAAAAAACTACAGCCTTCTATACCTTAATCAGTGCTGCATCGATACTTGCAGGCGCCGCACTTCTTTTATTAATCGGTTACAACTGGGAAGTGCTTAATTACATTGCAAAGCTCGGCATAATATTTGGCATCACCATATCATTTCAGTGCTTAACTCTGGTCTCGCGGTTTGGCTGGAAAAACAACGTGCTTTCTGAAGTATTCAGTTTGCTTAGTTGTATCAGTTATGGTTCGGGAATATGGCTTATCGCGCAAATATTTAATCTTAACGCTCATTATCCCGATGGTTTTTATTGGTGGGCCTTGGGATCAATCCCTCTGGCATTTCTTGGCCAATCATCGCTACTTTGGTTTTTAGTTATCGTTTTGGAAATCATCTGGTGTTTTACTGAAGCGGATGCGAATTTTAATTCGACTTGGTTGTTATTTGGAAGAGATACCCAGCTTCCTTCTGCAGCTTATCTTATGCCTCTTTTATTATTGCCAGGTTTCATTTGGGCGCACCTAAAAAACTGCCCCACAACAATGGCACTACATTTGATTGGTTTCGCATGCTGGTGCCTAAGTTTATGGATTGCTTGGAATTTTCAAAGCCTTGCAGTGCCCCTGCTAGGCGCCCTTTTTGCTTTATACTGGATTGCCGGAATGGTAATCAAAACTAAAGAAAAGCTCATTTTTGTTAGCCATCAAATCGGCTTGCTTTCCACTTGGCCCATACTTTGTATTGTCAGCTTTTATTCTTTTCAACAAGAAATAACTGAAAGAATCAAACCTGAACATAACCATGGGTATGCAGTGATTGATGGGGCACTCATTTTCTTGGTGGGGATTACGATTCTGCTTTTCTATTTTAAAACTGTATTTTCAAAAACTCATTATAAACCTATCTCATTCAAAGAACTGATTTTGGCTTTTGCGATTCTCACACACTTTAGCTTATCACCTGCAATAAGTTACTACTTTGGTGTGGAATATTCATCCGCAATGGTTTTAACTGCAAATATTTTAATGCTTGTTTACCCAGCAGTCATGATGGATGAAGGCCTAAAAACAAATTCATCTCCAAAATTCTTCCTTGGAGTATCTACCTTTTTATTATGGACAATCATTCGATACTTTGATCTTTTTGGGAATGTTGGTGGCATGCTAGGTGCATCTCTTCTCTTTTTCCTAAGTTCGCTCGCGCTTATTGGCTTGGCATTTTTCTGGCGTCAAAGAAAGGCTGCCTTTCATGTCAACTGAAACTAACATGCCGATTCTCCCCCCATGGAAGGATCCTGCGAAAATAGGGTTGGCTATCTTCACTGCATTTGTTTTTCAATTGGTCATCCTTTCGGGTTTAAGCGGGAAGGGCCTTGTCCCCCGGATTACTTCAGATCGAGTGCGTTTTGAAGTCGTCCCCGTAGACCCGCGCGATATGATGCGGGGAGATTACATTACACTTGGGTATGAATTTTCCAGGCTTCCCGAAGATGTTACATTGATTGATGAAAGAATTAAATCTTACAAAACCAAGACTAATTTTAATCAGAAAAGCATTGATGTTTATGTAACCCTTAAATTTAACCTCAAGGAAGACATTTACAAAGGCGTCTTTTTTGGTAGTACGCCTCCAACTAAGGGAAGATATCTAAGGGGAAAGTTAAACTCCAACAACAGAATCGAATTTGGAATTGAAGCTTTTTATCTACAAGAAGGCAAAGGTACGACTTACGAACAGGCAATCAGAGAAAAGAAACTGGTTGCAGAAGTCTATCTCGCACCAGATGGCTCTGCGCAAATGAAAAAAGTTCACATTATTAATCCCTAAAACCAGGAAACTTGGCATGCTCTTATCCCGCAGAGAATTCTACTTAGCCACACTTGCTTCGATCCAATCCCTTTCCTACGCCTACTCCCTTAATGGGGATAAGCTTCCGGAAGGTGTTGCTGAAGCAGGGGCCGGCCTTACCATGGAGGAAGCAACTTCAGGATGGTTGAGCCTATTTGATTTCAAAACAGATTATGGCTGGCAAAACAGCACCGTGTTGAATAACGCCCTTTCGGGAGGCACTTTTACACTGCCTCTTAGTAATTGCAAAATTCGCCTTAAATCAAAAGTTAAATCTTCCATAATCCTTGGCAATAAATCCCACACCATTGAACCTAACACTCCTCTGGTAATCGAATCTTTAGAATCGAATAACAATTTAAAAATTCAGTCCGGCAGTTTATGTGAAGTTGCAATTCTTCCCTTGAAGTTGACTCCCAAACTTAATGGAAAGGACCTTTCAGGCTGGAAAGAAATTATCCGGAAAGGAAAATCACCAGCAAGCTGGAAAGTTGAAGAGGGAAAGCTTGTTGCAAAAGGTGGACCTGCTGTTCTTGAATTGGAAGACCAGCTATTTGCGGACATGATCATCAGGATCAAAGTCGCAAGCAATGCAAGACACTCCAATGGCGGATTATTTTTCCGCTCGATCCCGGGCGAATTTACAAACGGATACGAAGCTCAAATCTATAGTAGCTGTGATGACAATGACCCGGCCAAACCAACAAAATGGGCAACTGGCGCTATTGATGATCGCGTGCAGGCAAGGCGGTTGATCAGTAGGGATTTCACCCCTTTTAGCATGACCGTCATTGCACTTGGACCAAAAATTGCTGTTTGGGTTAATGGTTATCAAACAGTTTCCTGGGTAGATACCAGAGAAATTTCCACTAATCCTCGAAAAGGGCTCCGCCTTGAAGCTGGCTCGATTCAAATACAAGCTCACGATCCGCTGACAAATATTGAGATACATGAACTTTCTTGCCGTCATTGGTAATGATTAAATTTCTATTTCCCAGCAAGCATGATTTAGTACTAGGATTTTCTTAACAACTCAAGGTAAGAAGTGGGGATAAGTTGGCTAGGCAAAATGCCAAGTTTTGCCATTAACTCATGGGCAAAACTTTCGCCTGAAGTAGCGGTTTGATTCTCGGACAATACCACTTCAAGTTCAAGAAAATCGCCCAAGGTATCAACATGATCCAAATGGAAACGAGTATTACCGAGAAGGTAAAGGGTACGACGCTTTCGCACAGTGCCTAAGATTCCATAAGCCGATGCAAGTGTATTTCGAAGGGAATCGGGGGTGTTGGTTGGTGAAATTTGATAAATCGATAATTTGGGCCCCTTTAATTCGGGGCGCTGATAATAGATTAATTCCCCTGCATTAGCAGAAAATGCTCGAAGCTTTAGTTTACCCAAAGGGCAATTAAAGAAAGTGTCATGGTGGGGCAAATCGAAAGGCCCGGTATCAGCGAGCGAAGCAATGATAGAAACTAAAGCTTCAGTTCGCTCTATTTTAGCTTTGATTTCTATGTTTCTTGCCATCGTTATTTTAAAGACCTTGAGTGCGAGAAGCGATGATGTTTATCATTGTGGTAAAAAAACGGGCTGTCAAGAACTTATTTAAAAGCTTGAATTGGTACGTTACCGAAAGTTTGGGTTTTCGCAAAAACCGTTTTCCCGAGTGATAATATTATTATAAATGGGTTTTGTTTGCCTTTAAGGCAAATCAGTAATAACATATTATTAGGTTCCTCTTCTCTCCCGAAGCAAACTAGGGTTGGCATCCAGCAGCCATCCTTAATTGGAGTTTTTCTCTGTGACTCCCCGCGAAATCTTAGCTCACATCCGTGAAAAAGAAGTGCGAGCAATAGATTTACGATTCATGGATTTCCCTGGGCTTTGGAAACATTTTACCATTCCCGCCTCCGCATTGCGTGAATCCACCTTTGAAGAAGGATTAGGATTTGATGGCGCAAGTATGCGTGGCTGGCAGACCATCAATGAATCCGACATGGTGGTGATGCCGGTTCCAGAGACGGCTTTTCTTGATCCTTTTGCCAAGGACAAGACATTAATCATGATATGTAATATTCAAGACCCTCTGACCCGGGAAGATTACACCCGCGATCCGAGAAATGTCGCCCGTAAAGCTACCAATTACATGAAGGCCTCGGGAATTTGTGACGCAGCTTATTTTGGTCCTAAAATTGAGTTTTTTGTTTTCGATGATATTCGATTCAATCAAAACGAACATAGTGGATATTACTTTATTGAGAGTTCCGAAGGTGCTTGGAATACTGGCCGTAAAGAAGACCCAAATTTAGGCCATAAAATTCGCTACAAAGAAGGCTATCTGCATTGCCCGCCTTCCGATTCCAGCCATGATTTACGCAGCGAAATGATGCTCACCATGCTTGATTGTGGAATCGAAATTGAATCTCATCATCATGAAGGTTCTACTGCGGGTCAGGGCGAAATTGACATTCGCTTTTCCACCTTGGTCGAAATGGCTGATAGCGTTTTGAAGTACAAATACATTGTGAAAAATGTTGCACGCAAGCACAACAAATCTGCGACATTCATGCCCAAGCCTTTGTTTCAAGATCATGGTAGCGGTTTGCATGTACATTGTTCGCTTTGGAAGGGTGGAAAAAACCTTTTTGGCGGCACAGGGTATGCGGGCTTAAGCGATACTGCAATGTACGCCATTGGCGGATTACTCAGGCATGCTCCTTCCTTGTGTGCAATCACAAATTCGACGACCAATAGTTATAAGCGTTTGGTACCTGGGTATGATGCGCCCACGCGATTGGCATACAGCAGTCGAAATCGCTCTGCTGCTATTCGCATTCCGGTTCATTCTCATAAGGCAAATTCAAAGCGAATTGAATATCGCTGCCCAGATGGTTCAAGCAATCCATATCTAGCATTTGCAGGCATGCTGATGGCAATGCTGGATGGAATCAAAAATAAGATTCATCCAGGCGAACCGATGGACAGGAACATTTACGACCTTGGGCCCGAAGAGCGATTAAAGCTTCCGGGCACACCAAGCTCTTTAGAAGAATCTTTGAATAATTTGGAAAGAGATCATGAATTTCTTTTACAAGGTGATGTATTTACGGAAGATGTAATCCGTACATGGATTCAATACAAGCGCGAGCAGGAAGTGGAGGCAATAAGAATGAGGCCCCACCCTTATGAGTTTGCGCTATATTACGATTTATAAGTAGCCTCTTCAAGTTCCGGTCGGTATTGGAAGGAAAACGCGGCCTTCAAAATACCAATGACTGGAGCGACTTTCCGCGAGTGTGTTTTTTAACTGGATTTGAGGATTTTTATCATGAGTTCACACAATATCCGTTCACAAGCTATTCAAGCAATTGCCAATTCCAAACATGTTCTTGAAAGATTAGACTTTCATGAAACACCCTTAAAAGAACTTTTTGGGTGTAATGTATTTAACGAAGAAGTTCAGCGCGAACGCCTTCCCAAGCCTATTTTTAAAGCACTCCAAAAAACTATCAAACAAGGCATTTCTCTCGACCCAACAATTGCAGATAGCGTTGCAAGCGCTATGAAGGATTGGGCCATCGAAAAAGGTGCAACCCACTACACCCATATTTTTCAACCAATGACCGGCTTGACCGCTGAAAAACACGATAGCTTTCTTAATATAGATGGCTCAGGTAAAGCCATGGTCGAATTCAGCGGTAAAGAATTGGTCAAAGGCGAACCCGATGCTAGTTCCTTCCCCTCCGGTGGTATTCGTGCCACCTTTGAAGCGCGTGGCTATACCGGTTGGGACCCAACCAGCCCTGCTTACATTCTTGAAAGCCCAAATGGCGCAACTCTTGTTATCCCCACAGTTTTTCTTAGCTGGACTGGTGACATCCTCGACAAAAAAGCTCCTTTGCTAAAATCGATGGAAGTTCTTTCCACTCAAGCCCTTCGTATTCTTCGTCTCTTTGGCAACAAAGATGCGAAAAAGGTATTCACCACTGTCGGCCCTGAACAGGAATATTTCCTTATCGACCGTAGCTTCTACCTTGCAAGGCCCGACTTGCTTCACACTGGTAGAACCTTGGTTGGCGCTGCTTCTCCTAAAGGTCAGGAAATGGAAGACCAATACTTTGGTCACATCCCTGAGCGAGTAATTGCATACATGGCAGATTGCGAAGCTCAATTATTCAAGCTTGGCGTTCCTGTAAAAACTAGGCACAATGAAGTTGCACCTAGCCAGTATGAAATCGCACCTATTTTCGAAGATTCGAATCTAGCTACCGATCATCAAAACTTGCTGATGGAAATTCTTCGCAAGACTGCCTCCAAGTATGGCATGGCATGCCTTTTCCATGAAAAACCCTTTGCGGGAATCAACGGGTCGGGCAAGCATAACAACTGGTCGATGTCTACCGATACAGGCGAAAACCTGCTTAACCCTGGTGACACTCCTCACGAAAATGCGCAGTTCCTTATTTTCTGTGCTGGCGTAATCAGGGCTGTAGCAAAGTACCCAGAACTACTCAGAGTAGTAGTGAGTGGCGCTGCGAACGATCATCGTTTGGGTGCAAACGAAGCTCCTCCTGCAATCATTTCGATTTTCTTGGGCGATCAGCTTCAAGATATTATCGATCAGCTTGAAAAAGGTGGAGCAAAATCCACCAAGCAAGGCGGGGAAATGGAGATCGGCGTTACCGTTCTACCCAAGCTGCCACGCGATGCTGGTGACCGCAATAGAACCAGCCCTTTTGCCTTCACGGGTAACAAGTTTGAGTTCCGTGCAGTTGGTTCATCCCAGTCGGTTTCTGGCCCCAACAGCGTGCTCAACACCATCGTTGCAGAATCGCTTGACTTTATTGCTACCGAACTTGAAAAGAGCGCCAAGGCTGGAAAGGATTTCCACAAATCCATTCAGGAAGTTCTTCTTGGCATCATCAAGGAAAGCAAAAAAGTTCTCTTCAATGGCGATGGCTATTCCGAAGAATGGCACAAAGAAGCAGAAAAGCGTGGATTGCCAAATCTTCGCACTACAATCGAAGCGCTTCCCGTCATCATCCGCAAAGACAGCATCGACCTTTTCACCAAGTATAAGGTTTATACTGAAAAGGAATTGCAGAGCCGCTATGTCATTCTTTGCGAGAGCTATGTAAAAACCATTAAAATCGAAGGCAGAACAGCCTTATTGATGGCAAAGGGTATGATTTTACCAGCAGCTATTCGCTACCAAGGTGAAGTAGCAACTTCGGTAAATGCGACCAAAGCTGCAGGTGTCGATAACAGTGCCCAGCTCGAGTTTCTCAAAACTTTTACCGCCACCATCACCGATTTCCAAAAAGCAATTGCCCATCTGGAAAAAGCAGTTGGCGATCACCCAGAAGGCGATGACCTTGCTCATGCAACTCATGCGCGGGATCATGTTCTTGCAAACATCGTAAAGCTTCGAATCGTATCCGATAAGCTTGAAACCATGGTTGCAGATGATCACTGGCCATTGCCAACCTATCGCGAAATGCTCTTCATCAAGTAAGAGTTAATAGCAATAAAAGAACCCCGATGGATAATCTCCACCGGGGTTCTTTTATTTAACAGCCCTTTTATTTCTTTGGCTCTTGCGACTTGTTCAATTCTTTAAGCTTGTTCGCTACACTGGCCTTTTCTGGGGGCAGTAGTTCCTTAAATTCCCTAACCCAGATATTACGAAACTTAACTGGGTTGCCATGAAACTGAATTTCAAAGGGCAGCTTATCAGCATGCGCCTTGTATTCAGGGGGGCGATCATACATGGTTCCGCCTTGCAACTCCGAATGATTTTGTACCAGCACACCGTTATGCAAAACAGTGATATGCCCGGGCTTTGAAACCTTGCCCTCTTTGTCAAATCGGGGCGCATTAAAAATAATATCGTAGGTCTGCCATTCGCCAGGCTTCCTGCAGGCGTTCACCAAAGGTGGATACTGCTTATAAATGGAACCAGCTTGGCCATCGTAATAAGTCTTATTAACGAACGAATCAAGAATTTGAACTTCGTATTTACCCATCAGATAAATACCGCTGTTACCTCTGCCTTGGCTTGTACCTTCAACTTTTTCAGGAGAAGCCCACTCAAGGTGAACTTGTGCATCACCAAATGCTTGCTTGGTCGAAATACCGGATTTATTGGCAGTTGCAGCGCCATCCTTGATAATCCAATTCTCGCCATTCTTCCATTGGGAAAGATCTTTGCCATCGAAAAGAATAATGGCATCGGAAGGTGCAGCGGTGGCACTTCCAGGAGTCACAACCTTGGGTTCGGGCCATTCAATGCCGCTTTTAAATTCTTTTTGGGCCAAAGCCACCGAACTCGAAAGCAAGGTGACCATCAACGAAGCCGCTATTGGCTTGATGACACAACGGGATAAAAATCTCATGCTTAATCCTCAAAATAAAAGAGAAAGAAATCACGACCAGAAAAGTGATTCTAAGGGGATAGCGTAAAAGATACAAAAGTTTTTTAGCAAATGGTGAATCTACTTCCGGGCAGCCTTTTAATGATGCGTTTCATTTCCATCCCCAACAACTTCCCTGCAACAACCCCTGCGTTTTGCCCGCTTGTGCGAATAAGTTCATCCATATTACATACGCTATTTGCCAAAGCCTGCCAAATCTTCGTTTCTGCTTCATCGAGATTTTCAGGTACCGATGGCGGAGCTACCTCAGCCGAGATGCCGGGCAATAGCTTCTGGGTAAATGATGGAGCCCAATCTTTTAACTCTTGCAAAACATCATCTACATCCCGAATTAAAATTGCACCTTTTCTTATTAAGGAATTGGTGCCACCGCTGGCAGACGATTCAACATTTCCAGGCACGGCAAGCACAGGCCTGCCTTGTTCAGAAGCATGAACTGCCGTCACCAAGGCTCCACTTTTTTCCGCAGCCTCCACAAGAATAATTGCTTTACTCATTCCACTAATAATGCGATTGCGCGCTGGAAACATCCCCGGAAGTGGCGCTTGCAAAACGGTGGCCTCGGAAACAATAGCCCCTGCTTTAATGATTTCCAAAGCAAGCCCAGCGTGCTCCGGCGGGTAAATCTTCGATAGCCCACCTGCCAGCACTGCTATTGTTCTACCCCCTGCTTCCAAAGCCCCGCGATGCGCTTCACCATCAATGCCCCGCGCCAACCCACTCACAATGGTATACCCTGCCATTGCCAACCCTTTGGCCAATCGCCTTGCCATCTTTTTACCATACTCGGTACATGATCTCGAGCCTACAATCGCAACAGCTTTTCCATCCCCGGGCAAGATCTCACCTTTCAAATAAAGGACTGAAGGTGGGTCCCAGATTGTTTTCAGCGACTCCGGATAATCAGGCTTATTCATCAACAGTGCCTTGATACCATGGGCACACATCGAGGCAAGCTCTTGATCGGGATTATACTTTTTGAATGAATCGTAAAGCTTGGTTGCGGTGGTAAAACCAAGATGAGGAATCTCTGATAGTGCTTGCACACTTGCACAAATAACTGCTTCGGGCGTAATAAACTTTTCTATTAATGCTTTAGTAAGTCTGGGCCCGAGGCCGGGCACCAAGTTTAATAATAGCCAAGGTTTTAATTCTTCGTCAGAGGGTTCATACATGGGCGTTGCCGAACCTTTCAGATTAATGGTGACAAAACTCCTTTAACATTCTCTTCTGTAACATCATCAAACAAAGCAACTGCACCAAGCTTAGTTGCGAGAATGAATCGAAGACTGCCTCGGACCGATTTTTTATCGTTCCTCATCACTTCTAAAAGTGCGGCAGATGATAACTCTGGTGGTTCAGTGGGCAGTTTAAAAGCTTT
>CAMDHK010000111.1 GCA_945897965.1 Candidatus Kuenenia stuttgartensis
TAAAAGGGATATACATGAAGAAAATGGATCTGAGTGGAGGCGAAATAAATCAGAGGCGCCATCCCGATGAACCCAGGAAGTATAAATGTCATGGCGTCACGAAAGCTTGCGAACCTAAAACCGTAGTCGCTAAGCTTTTCTCTTAACAACAACCGAACCATCAGGGCGGGAATTATAAAATAACAAAGCAGACACCCAAATGCCCAGACGGTAAGCCTGCCTAACGGATCTGAAATTCCATATTCCAACTGGTCTGCAAACTCTCGCAGATGAAGAAATTCGAGAAGTTTCACCAGTCGATATTGTTCATTTTGAAGAAAGAAAAACCGCAGAATAAGCAAGCACCCTACAGAGCCAATCAACCCACACCATGCTTTAAGGTTTTTCGAAACATCATCTGCCCGCTGTAAGGAATTAGCTTGTTCGATAGGTTCAAAAAACCAATCACGCCAAGTCTTATTGCTTGCATTAGGTGCTTGGTTGCAATCCATCATGGAACCTTTGAACACAGGGCCAACAAGCTTTATCCAGCAGTCATTTCAAACCCTGCAATGCTGCCCGTGCTGCTTCCAAACTTATCTGCTTCAACTCCAAGCCGTTGCAACATGGAAACATAAAGGTTGCTGAGAGGAGGATTCTTTTTAGGATCAAACGCAAGGTGTTGGCCATGCTTGAAACCACCACCCGCCACAATGATAGGCATATTCTTGTTATCGTGACTGCTGGCGTTGCCCAAGTTGCTACCAAAAAGAACGGTGGTGCGGTCGAGAAGGTTGCCCCCTTGTTCCTTCGTTCCTTTCAACTTGGTAAGTAGTTCGCCAAAGAGTTTCATTTGTTGAACTTCAACAATACGCAACTCTGCAAGTTTTGCAGGATCCTGCCCATGATGCGAAAGATTATGCCAATCTTGCGTAACACCGGGGATGATGGGCACTGCATTTAGGCCATGCAATGCGAAAGTAATGAAGCGGGTGGAATCAGTTTGAAGAGCAAGCTGCATCATGTCGATCATCAAACGCACGCACGCAGGAACTTCAAGATTATTGGTGATATCAACGGGAAGCTTGGCATCCACTTTTGGCTTGGGCTTTTTCGACCACTCTTGCGCCTTCACCATGCGGTTCTCCACTTCGCGCACTGCGGAAAAATATTCATCAAGTTTTTCGCGATCCTGTTTACCCAAACCCTTTTGGAATCTCTTTGCTTCTTCTAAAACCGTATCCATGATACTTTCGCCCTGTTGAAGCTTTTGAACCTGTGCTTTAACTTCGGTCGGGGTTCCATTGACAAACATTTCACGGAAAACTCGCGATGCCCTGGATTCAGAGGGAATGGGAACACCACTGCGAGTGTAAGAAAGCCCTCTGCTCGAATGGGATGAAAGAACAAGCGCGCCTATTCTGGTATCAGGAACCAGGCGTTCGATTGCATATTGATCCAGCGAGATGGAGTTCTTGAAATTATCAGCACGGGGGTGGGGCGCAGAGGTTAGATAGCACATTTCCGCAGGGTGCCCACCATCTACATCAGGGTGCGAAAGCCCTGAAAACACCGTAAAATCGTTGCGAAAATCCTTGATCGGTTCTAGGTAGGGCGTAATGTCGTACTCTTTCCCTGCCTTCGTAGGAAACAAATTAGGCGTATGTAAACCTAGGTTCGTGTTGATGCAAATCATCCTGCGTAAGGGCTTGTTGGCTGGCGACTCTGCCCGCAGTGGAAGCATGGCATCCAAAAATGGTAGTGTTAATGTAACACCAGCACCTCGAAGAAAATTTCGACGGGAGAGCTTTTTATAATTATTCATAAATGCCTTCACTTGGTTAGAAATAGTTCGCTTGCCACGATTGAATGTACCAGAGTTCGAAGCCCGTAATCAGACTTTTTGGCATCGACCAAAATAGCGTTGATCGCTTTCTGATCGTTAAAGCCCACCGTATGGCCTGTGGAGTAAACCATAAGTTTTTCAGTAATAGATCGTGCTATTTGTTCAGGATCGGCCAATATTAACTTCTTGAATTCTTCGACGGTTTTGAATGTACGACCATCGGGAAGAGTATCGCCTGAATCTACGGGCAAGCCTAATCCATATTGGTATGCTGCAAGATATTTGCCCAATGGGCCGAATCGGTTGTTTACCGCAAACTTGCGATCGCTTACTACGATGCGGTATTTCTCTCGCCAACCACCGATAACATCGTAATTCTCAAGAGCAAATCCGGGTGGATCAATCCGAGTATGGCATGAAGCGCAGTTCTCAGTTTGGCGGTGCTTGCCAAGTTGTTCTCGTATGGTAACCGCACCCCTAATATCAGGCTCGATTGCAGGAACATTCGCTGGTGGCGGTGGCACAGGTTTACCCATGATGCGATCAAGCATCCAAACGCCCCTGACGACCGGAGATGTTGTGGTGCCGTTGGCTGTGACTTTCAAAACGCTAGCGTGGGTGATTACCCCACCGCGATGGTATTCGGGTTTGAGTGCGACCTTGCGAAAATCCACACCATACACATCAGGAATATTATAATGCTTAGCAAGTCTGCCATTAAGCATTGCAAAATCCGAGTCGATGAAATTGCGTACTCCAAGGTTTTCTTTTAGCAGTTCGTTGAAGAATAAGTGGGTCTCTCGGACGGAAGACCACTGCAGGAATTCTTCGTATTCAGGGTAAAGGCTTTTATCCGGAGTGGTCGCACTGATATCGCGTAATCCCAGCCATTGCCCTGTGAAGTTTTCGGTAAAGGCTTTCGATTTCGAATCTTTCAACATTCGTTCGACCTGAGCATGAAGCACTTCGGGTTTATGCAGTTCACCCTTTTTTGCAAGGTTTAAAAGGGCCTCATCGGGTGTGGTGCTCCAAAGAAAATAAGAAAGTCGCGAGGCGAGTGCATAGTCATCAAGGGGGCCAGCAGGTTCGCGCAAGTATAAAAATTTAGGGGAAGAAAGTACCGCCTTGTACCCGGTGCGCAAAGCGGCCTCAAAAGGCTGCCCCATTTCAAGAGCCTTTGAAACCAGAGCAACAAAAGGCTTTACTTCATCTTCAGTAACCGGCCTTCGAAAGGCTTTAGGCAAAAGAGTTCGGAGTAATTTTTCTGCATCTGCCAGCTTGCCCGCCTTCGGATCCACATCGGCAAATACTCTGCGGTAGCTTTCGGTTGGCCAAGTTTCAGGCAAAGGCCCCTCCACTTCCACCCAGTGAATCTTAAGCCCAGGCCCGGGATATTCTGCCATCGTTTCATGTTTAAGATACACAAAAGGCAACGCTATCGGAGTAATCTTGATCGTATCGTTTTTAGCAACTAGGCGTTCTTCGAACTCGATTAATTTGGGAACACCGGGTTGGGCATCGAAGTAACCCAGATGCCTGGTAGTATTCCCTGCCACCACAAAATTTCCCAAAATAATAGCCATCGGCAACGGAGTTGCAGAATTGTGCGCAGAGGCAGAAATGCGGAATCGATAGCGCCCTGGGCTTGGTGCTTTGAATTTCCTCAGATCAGTTGCGGAATCGCCTCCACTTCGAAACAGCACCACTCCATCATCTCGCTTATAAACTCCTGCGACAAACCATGTGGGAAGTGAATCATACAGGTCGAATCGTTCGGTTTTGCTTTCAAGTTTATGCACAGGAAGCAATGCGGAATTGATCACCGCATCTGCAGCTTCCAAGTAGCGCTCCATTAATACAGGAGAAATGTTGAGTGCTGCGCCCACATTATCGAAACCCTGGGCATTGGCATCTTCGGGCAGCATTTCTTTTACAGAAACATTTACTGAAAATAAATCACGCACAGTGTTTTCGTATTCAACACGGTTTAGCCTACGAAGCACCACACGGCCTTCCTTGCCTACAACATCTGCGCTTTGTTTAGCAATCCAGTCAGTTAGGATGCGGGATGCTTTTTCATCTGGTCGCGGTCTGGTCTTTGGGGGCATCTCGCCCGAGGTGATTTGCTGATGCACTTTCTCCCAGAGGCTGCGATTTTTCTTAACACCGAAATCCAATGTCAGTTCTGCAATCCGAAAGTCACCCTTGGCCTTTTCGCCTGCATGGCATTTTACGCAATGCTGATCCAAGAATGCCTGAGATGGAAGTGGCGGCGCAGCAGATAAATCCCCTGATACCATGATTGCTGCAAGCAATGATGCAATTAACAAACACAAGCGAGAGAGAAACATCAGAGCCTATCCTCATCACGGTGAGAAATCAGAACAAATTGCAGGATTACATACAATTAGTTTACTACAAAAAGTGCACAAAGAGAAACAAATGCTCTAAACTAAAGCAGAAAAATGGCACTTATGATTATTAAAAGAAGCATTTTTAGGTATGGACTGCATCAAACATGACTATGCATAGGGGGCCGAAGCCAACGATAGGCATCCATGCAGCAAGTGCGGGTGCGATAAAGTCGGAATCACCTAAGATTTTAAAAACATAACAGGTTGCAAAAAAGATAGCGCAAAGCACCAAGCAAGACCCTGCACTGATGATAACATTGCGATTTTGATCACGCAAAATTACTGAAAGGCCTAACAAAACCAGAACCATTCCAAGAATGGGCCGGGTCAACCGAATATGGAACAGTACCGCGACAGAAACCAAACGATTGCCTTCGGGTTTCTGAAGCTCATGATAAATTCTAGAGGTGGAAGCCAATCGATACCAGTTTGGGTTCCGGGTTATATGATCAAAATCGATTTCGCGCACATGCAGAATAAATCGCCCTGTATCTATTTGCTCAAGCACACCATTGCTTTTATCCAAACCATCAACTTCAGCGGGTTTGGTTGCAGTAAGCTCCCACTTCCCACCTCGCTGGCCTTCCGCCGGCGGAATAAATACAGCCTGCTTAGCAGTTAGGTGAAGTAAGTTTCCTGCTACAGATTCTGGTATGGTGCAGCGAAAATCAAGAATCATGCGTTCATTGCGTTTGGCTTTTTCGCCTTCAATATGGATGCCATTGGGTTCATACGCTCCGCGTACGCCCACTTCTTTCTCGCCTATCGGGTCATCCTTATCATTTAAAAGCCGATGCCCCACCTTAGGGATGATCAATTCCTGATTGATTACAGCAAGGCTTAGCATGACAAATGCGCTGAATAAAACCGGGGTTACAATCCTGCGGGTGGATACGCCCGAAGAAAGAAGGGGTACCATTTCGTTTTGTCGCTGCATCCAAGCGATGGTGAACATTGCGGAAAGTAACACAATGTATTCGCATAATTGATCAAAGATCTGGGTAAGTTTAAAAGTGTAATACATACCGATATCGCTCAAAGTATGCAGAAAATCTTTTTGCTTACTGGAAAAATCATCGAGGTTGGTGAATAAATCCACCACCACATAAAGGCTGAGCAAACTTACAAGACAAATAAAGTAAGCCTTGAAGTAGCCGATGATTAATTGTCGATCTATCAGGGTGAACATAATCCCCTGCATCCTTGCTGGGTAAGAAATTTAGTTAGAGCCAACCCCTGCAATGCGGGGTTCCTTTTCAACAGCCGCCAAGGGAATCCGAATCCCAGGCTTATAATTTAGCACGTACTGAATCACATAATCGTTGGCATTGGTGCAGGCAAAATCGCCAAAACCATGATCCCGCATTTCTCTGAATGCTTCATTTACAGTCCAATGGTTGTATTCCATTCTATAGATTGCAGCCAGCACTCCGGTTCGGTGCAATCCTGCTCTACAATGAATCACCATGGGGTAATTAGAAGGATCATCGCAAATTTTAAGGAAGTCTTCGACCGCCCTAGGGCGCTTTTGGCGAACTTCAGGCCTCGGCCTTAGATCAGGGCTGATAAAGAGATATTTAACCCCGAGATCTTCGCAAACCTTTTTCTCACTTATCGTAGATCGATCCCAGAAAGTTTTATAAACATCAGGGTCTGGATAATCATCTTGAAGATTGACGATGGATTTTAATTTGTAGTGCTCTACCGCATCTTTAAAACCTGCAACTGTGAGTTGCCCGCAACGATACATTTTCCCAGCCTCGACAACTCGAAGCCTTCTGCCATGATTCCAAACATTACGGCTGTGTAATATCGGAAATACTACGACTGCTGCAAACATTGCACTGATAATAAGCCAACGCAAAAACGCCAGACCCATGCCACCCCTCCTAGAAGGAAAGCCGAAAAAGCCGGCGAGATTGGTTCTCCCGGTTCAGCAAGGGGATATTGGCAAGGATAAGGAGAAAGCACAAGGCCGATTATGGCGACCTTGTGCGAGAAACAACCTAGTTTACAGGAACTTGGGTAGATTGAAGAATTTCGCCTGTTGCCATGTTTTGGATAAACACGACAACTAGCAAATCAGTAAAATTTAAAGGCCTGCCTTTACCAGAAAAAGGCTCTTCCTTGGCAACTTGGTCAAGATAGGAAGCCCACTTCTTCCTCAACTCTTCCAAATTCACTTTCGCTTCTTTTTTCCCATTCTTTTCCATCATTGCGATACCATCCACTCCTGCTGGGAACGAGCGCACCACATGGTGATGCTTTTTCTGCTTGTTACCACCCTGGTAGCGGACTTCTTTTTCAACTAAAACCATATTCAGGCGAATGTTGTTACCAATTTCGGTAAGGTCTTTAACCTCAACTGCAATCGATACATCTTCGCCGACTTTCTTGGCGCTGGCCAATAAGCTTGCAGCGGAGCCTTTTTCCAGAAGTGGTTCCACCACAGATTTATATTCTTTGAATTTTTCCATGGCTGCATCTCTAGGGCCACCGCCGCCTGCTGCGGACTTTCCGTTAAAGAAAATAGCAGGTGTGCCTTCGATCTGCTTGCCATAGTACTTAGCCCGATTTTCAGATTCAGGATTGGTCAAAGGGTCGGGACCTGGGATGTGCAAATGATATTGCAACACAACTACTTCGCTTGATTTAAACGCCTTTGGCAACGCATCAAATGCCATATCTGCTGCAACGCATGGTGGGCATTCGGTACCTGTGAACAATTCAACTAAAACCACTCGGTCGCTCTTGGATTTTCTTCCAGCAAAAGGTTCAGGCTTGATACCTGTATCCATCTTTTCCATTTTGGCCTGAATTTCTTTAGCATCATCAATCTTCCCGGAAGATTCTAAAGCGTCTGCAAGGATTTCGAGCACCTTAAGTTTACTTGAAACGGAATCATTATCAGAAAGAGAGCGTTCTGCCTGCCTTGCATATTGCAGGGCGATGGGGGCGTAATCTTTCTGAGGCGCTAATAGTTCTGCGATTTCCAGCCCAACTTGGGCCTTCCATTTAGCCCCATAGTTTTCCGAAGATTTAACCGCTTTATCGGCCCAAGAGCGAACTTCTTCAATTTTTGATTTTCGAATTTCCGCTTCTGCAAGAAGGCTAAGCGCAGCTTTCACAACTTCGTATTCTGGCTGATCTGCCCGGGCAAGCATTTCCTTATTAATGTCGAATGCGCTAAGGGAAGTCAGCGAAGTGGGCTCTAAAATCGCAGGGGTCACGATATCCTTGATCATTACGCTGCCTTGGATTTTCTCTTTCTTATCCTTGGGCAAAGTTCCTTCGAACTTAAAGGTGCCTTGTTTCGATTTAAGATCAAATGAAATGGCGCCATCCTTCACCGAAACATTTTCAAAAGTTGCTTTGGGCATTTGATTGGCAGAAGCTAAAACTTCGCCCGATGCTTTGTCTGCGCTTAATTTTAATTGCACAAGCCATACAGGTGCATTGGCTTCGCGTATCAAAAATGGCATGAACACTTTGTAATTCTGTTCTGCGGGGGCTTGCACCGCACCTACAGAAACGATCAAACTTAAAAACATTCCAACTACCAAATAAAAACGAACCATAGTTTCTCCTTTTAGCCTGTGATAGAACTGATAATCTATCATGGTACTTTAGATTTATTACTTTATCATGCATTGGGGTTGTTGGCATAAGAATTTTTTCGCATCTTCTTTGCAAGGATCGCATCGGCCATGAATTACAAATTCCTACTCGCTTTTCTTCTGGGGTTCATTCCTAACATGAGTTTATTTTCTGATGAGGGCATGTGGCTTTTTAACGACCCGCCCACCACGCTGCTTAGCAAAAAACACAACTTCAACCTTACGAACCCCTGGCTGGAAAACGCTTGCCTTTCCTCTGTGAGATTCAACAATGGCAGTTCGGGTAGTTTTATTTCTGCGGATGGATTGATCATCACCAACCACCATATTGGTGCAGATTCTCTGCAAAAACTTAGCACCGCAACCCGTGATTTGCTCAAGGATGGGTTCATTGCAAAAAAACAGGCCGACGAAATCCCCTGCCCCGATCTCGAACTCAATGTGCTCATCAGCATCGAAGACATGACCGACAAAATAAAAAACACTGTTACTCCAAACATGACCCCTGCTGAAGCTTTTGCTGCCCGAAGATCAGCCATGGCTGCAATCGAAAAAGAATCAACAGATCGCACAGGATTGCGCAGCGACATAGTTACCTTGTATCAAGGTGGCCTTTATCATTTGTATCGTTACAAAAAATACACTGAAGTAAAGCTGGTGCTTGCGCCTGAAAGTGCGATCGCAGCATTCGGGGGCGATGTTGACAACTTTGAATTCCCTAGGCATAGCCTCGATTTCTGCTTGTTTCGTGCCTACGAGAATGGCAAACCTGCCAAGCCTGTTAAATTCTTCAAGCTGGCAAAAAGCGGCCCTCAAGAGGGAGACTTGGTATTTGTAACAGGCCACCCAGGCACCACCAACCGACTCGAAACACTCGCCAAAATCCTGCACAGGCGCGATTATTTCCTGCCTTATAATCTTGCAAGGCTTCGCACCTACGAAGCGGCTTTGCTTCAGTTCAGTGCAAGTTCCCCAGCCAATGGTGCTATGGCCACAACCGATTTACATCGAGTTGCCAACGCCAGAAAAGCTTTCACAGGGCAGTACAACGGGTTGCTTAACCCTTCCATCATTCAGGCTAAAAGCGTTCAGGAAAACGCCATTCTCTTAGCCGCAGAAAAAGAACCTGAAAAAGATGCACCTTGGAAATCCATCGCTCTGGTTCAGAAAAAATTAGCCTTGTTCGAAACCGAATATTTATTATTCGAACGAGGCGATGCCTTCTTTTCTGAACTATTCACCATGGCAAGGCGAATCGTGCGCATGGCAGATGAGCTGCCCCAACCCAGTGGCAAAAGATTCCGCGAATACCGCGACTCAAATTTAGATTCCCTCAAGTTCGAGCTTTATTCCCCAGCGCCAATTCATGCTGCACTAGAGCAAGCGAAACTCGCTTCCTCACTTTCATTCATGGCGGAAAAACTAGGAGGCGCACACCCTCTTGTTAAACTCGCACTCGATAACGAACCCCCCGCAGTTCGTGCAGCTACCTTGGTGCAGGGCTGCAAACTCTTTAACCCCGAAGAACGAAAAAAGCTTGTGGAAGGTGGCAAGGCCGCAATCCAAGCATCTACCGATCCTTTCATAAAACTAGCCCATGAAGTTGATGCGAAATCACGCGAGCTTCGCCAGCGCTACGAAGAAGAAGTCGAAGAGCCCGAAAGGCAGGCGTATTCCGATATCGCCCGAATCCGCTTTAAAACGCTTGGAAAAAATGTCGCTCCTGATGCAACCTTTACTTTAAGGCTGGCATTTGGAATCGTTCGTGGTTACCAACTTGATGATAAAGAAATACCCTTTCATACTACTTACAAAAGCCTTTTCGATCGGCATTCTCTTATGCAGGGGAAGGTACCATTCGATTTACCCGAACGATGGCTGCAAAACAAAGACAAGCTAAAGTTGTCCACTCCCTTGAATTTTGCAAGCACCGCAGATACCATCGGGGGAAATTCAGGCAGCCCGGTACTTAATCGCGAGGGCGAATTAATAGGCGTGAACTTTGATCGCAACCGCCATGGTTTGGTGCGCAATTTTGTTTATACCGATGTGCAAGCCAGGCATATTGCGGTTCATACACAAGGAATATTAGAATCTCTGCGAACCATTTATCAAGCAGAAGATCTAATCAAGGAAATGACTGGACAATAAGGTTTAGGATTAATTTTCGAAAGCTTTAGCAAGCCAATCGTAGGCGATCCTGCGGATTTCATTGGGAAAATCGTGTTTGCACTCGGGGTAGTATGCCTGCATACCGGTGCGGGAATTCAACAATCTAAATACCCCCTGGGCTGCAGCAACGCATTCCTTGACTCCAACCACTTCAAAATTACTGTCTTCCATGGGTGCATTAATGAACAACCCCCGCGGAGCAATGGTTCCCAGAATTTCCGGAAAATCAAAAGGCACATACTCCGTTTTCAGTTTGTAAACAGTTGCCAATCTGGGCATATAGCGATCACTGGTCCACCCCTTGATATTGCCGTTGTAATATCGAGGGAAACTAGTGAATCCACAACTTGTAACAACCGCCTTGATTCGTTCATCAAACGCAGCAACAAACAAACTGTTGTGACCTCCCAAAGAATGGCCAATGACTCCTATCTTTTCTTTATCAACGGATTCCATGGCACACAAAAGATCAACTGCACAGATGTGATTCCAAACGCCCTTGATGGTACCACTGGCATGTTTACTTTTCTTAAAATCATACTGGTAATCACCAAAGCTTGGGTAATCAGGCGCCAATGCAATATAGCCCCGCAGTGCAAGTTCATGGGCATAATGTAGATTGGGCAAGCCTCCAAGGCCTGCAGGTTCTCCCTTACCAATCGATGTGGTTTGATGCAGGCAAAGCATGGCTGGTACTTTCCCTACTATTTTGTGCGGTATAAGGAGATAAGCAGGAACTCGGTCGCCTTCTTCAGAGGCATAGGTTATTTTTTTAAGCGTGTACTTTTCCTTGGCAGTCTCTTCAAGAACCTTTACATCGAGAGGAACTTTTTTCGTAGGCAACGGCCCCATGACTTCATGCATCGAATTCAAAATGTGAGATCTTCTTATAGCCCAATCCTGCGCACTCCTGACAGGGACTATATCGCCCTTGGCATCAAAAACAACGAGAAGACTATGCTTTTCAGGGTATCGAAGCTTAACAGGTTCTGCACCCAAAGAGGCTAAACAGAGAAGTATCGGGATCAGCATGGTTTACTTTTCGCCAACGCAGTAAAGAAATTTCTGACTGCGAACAAAAAGCCTGCCATCTGAAACTGTGGGTGAGGCGCCAAAATCTAGCGCAGTGCCGTTGCCAAGAACATTCCGGTAAAGCACTTTAAAATCCAAACCAGGATCAACCACCACGGTTTCGCCATCATCCATCAAGAAAAGCAATTTACCTCTCACGATGATTGGCGAGCCCAGTGTTTTATTTTTCCCATTGCCCAAACGAACATCATAGATTTCCTTACCGGTGTTCAGATTAATTGCGGTAAGCATACCCTTAGAATCAGGCTGATAAATGATATTATTGAAAAGCACAGGTGATGAAACATCGCGGTGTTTTTTTCGTTCTTCCTGCCAAGCGACATGGCTTTTTGTCACATCACCTTCGCCAGGCAAACGCAGTGCTTGGCAAGGCCCGGGCCTTCCTGAAAGAATGAAGATAAGCTGGCCATCAGAAACAGGCATGGGTTCGCCAAACTTGGCTTGATCTTTAGCATCACTGCGATCGCAGCGCCATAATTCTTTGCCCGTTTTGGGATCATATCCAGCAACCCGGTTGGGGCCGTTAAGAACCAGATCCTGCCTGCCCGCTGCAACTTTCATCATCATGGGGGTGCTAAAGCCTCTGCCAAGGTCTCGCTTTGTTTCCCACTTTATTTCCCCGGTTTTTTTATCCATCGCAATCAAGCTAACAGGAGCAGTCTTTGCACCTGCTGCTGCGCCGGCAGGCAATGGCCCTTTATCGCCATCGTTATCGCAATTTTGTATCACGAGATCTTCAAAAAGAAATGGCGATGCTGCAGTGCCCCATCCCGCTTCACTGGTAAAAACCCCGAAAGATTTCTTCCATAAAAGATTTCCATCGATGCTGTAACAAAAAAGGCCTGGGGTTCCAAAGAATGCATAAACGCGTTCGCCATCGGTAGTGCAAGATGCAGAAGCAAATCCATTCCATTGATGTGTTTTGCCTGCGGGTTCAGACTTGGATGCGATTTTCTCCCAAAGCTTTTTCCCAGACTTGGTATCAATGCAAATTACCATTCTTTCAGAACCATCATCACTGGATGCTGTAAGAAAAGCCTTGTTGTTGTGAATGATAGGCGAGGAATTCCCATTGCCTGGCAACGCAGATTTCCAAAGGATATTTTGTTTTTCGTTCCATTGCAGTGGCACCCGTGTGTCATCGCTATTGCCTTGATAATCCGGGCCACGCCAATGTGTCCAATTGGAATCGGCATAATTAGAAGTAACAAAGACCAACGCAGTTAATAACATCAAGGAATAATAACGCATGAAAAACTCCTTCCAAAGGCGGGTAAGATCAAATCAGCATAACTTGAAGTAATCAAATAAGCCATCAAGAAAAGCTGCAATGATCAAGAAAGTTACTGCTCTTACTCTTCTGTTTTTCCCCGGTCACTTTCACCCATACCCACTCTTTATTTTTTAGCTTTTACTTTAGCTTTTACTTTTTCCCCAACTCCCAACCCTCTTTTCAATGCCTTCAAGCCCATCCCACTGCGCTGGGTGGGTCTCTTTCTTTTTTCTTTTACTTTCTTTTTTCTTTCTTTTCTTCCCCCTACTCCCAACCCTCTTCCCTCCGGGAAAAGGGCCCTTCGCTTCGCTAGCCCGGGTTTTAATCTCCACCATTTTTACTTTCCATTAATTGATATGAGCTTGTTTTAAGACAGAGGAGTTGCGATGGGGAAGCCCCACTGCAACTCCTCCATTTGCAACTTTAGATTTTGCACCCGCTTTAATGTCAACTTCGCGTATGCGGAGTTCCATTCTTGGCATTTATCACCCAGGCGGTATCTTTCAGCCTAATGCAACTAATATCGGCCAGTTCGGCAAGCTCACTGACCGTACCGAAAACCCGGTCCCTGAGCTTGTCGAAGGGCCTACCTTCTTTCGGCTCTTAAGTCCCAAAGGGGCGAAATAGGGATAGCCCGGGGTGGAAGCGGAGCGCAACCCCGGGTAATCATCCCCCATCAAAATAGCCCTGAAAGGGCGAATTAAGGCTGGCTAGGGCGATGGATTGTGTACCTAGGGCGGTGCCCTAGGTTGGTTTAGGTTGCCCCTTCAGGGCTGGGGATTTTATTGGGCCATTTTCCCAGGGCGTTGCCCTGGGCTTTCATATTTTGCCCCTTCAGGGCAATTATTGAACGGTCTCTTATAACCACGCATTTACATCACCGCCATTCGTAAGCATAAAGACATTCTCACCGCGAAGACGCAAAGAGCGCAAAGGAAGACAATCAATCTGGACTTGTCTGGTGCTTCTTAGCGTACTTAGCGTCTTGGCGGTAAAATTCTT
>CAMDHK010000112.1 GCA_945897965.1 Candidatus Kuenenia stuttgartensis
ATCGAGGCGCAGTATGACGAAGGAGTGGTTCTAAAGTGTGGACTCCGAAGCGAATCTTAATCCTTGGATTCGGGTTCTCCCTATTTATGGCGTTGTACTTTGTTTACGCCTATTTTTTGGGAGCAATCGATGGTATTCCCCCGTTGCCTCTTGCTTTTAGTGCACGGGCCAAGGAAGATCTTCCACCACTTCCAGTAAGACCAACCAGCAGAGTTGTTACAAAATTACAACAAGCATTCGGGCTCGATTGCCCTGAAGTTCAACGAAAAATCAAAATCGAACTTAACTCCCGCAGCATGCTTTTTGCAGCAGATAGTTTCCAGATCGAACCAGATGGCAGAGTACGCTTACTGCCTTTGAGTGTCGTGGTTTTCAATAAAGATAAGAATGAAAACAAGCCTTTGGAAATTAACACTATCCGAGGCGAGGTTGCCTATCTGAAGTTTGACCGACCAATCGTAAACCTGACCGACATCGGGAGCAGGAAGATTATTGGTGGAGAAATTTCCGGAAAAATAGAGATAATCAACAATCGTAAAACTTCATCGCGAGATGATGACCTTTTCATTTTCATTCCTAAGGGACCTCTATTTTATCAGGAAAACAAACAACTCATTTGGACAGCCGATTCAATTCACCTTACCGACAACCACAGCAAACCAAGGCCGACAGAAGTTCATGGCCAAGGCATGGAAATGGAACTTTTAACAGAAGCATCCATACCTGCCCCGATCCAAGCTAAGAAAACAAAGAGTGACAATATTCTTGGGGTAAAAAGAATTAAGCTACTTGCACAGGTTGATATGCATCTTTATGTAGACAATGATTCGAGCTTTTTAGGCGCAACACCTGAAAAAGAAAAAAAAGAAGCAGCCAAAGGACTTCCAAAAGAAAAAGCACACATTGGTATCAAAACCTTGGGAACTTTTGACTACCTCATTCAAAAAGGTCGAGATATTGCTACTTTTGATGCCTGCATTTCTCCTGGAACTCCAAAACGCGATGTCATTGTTACCAGACATCATGAAGGAAAAGGACAAATCGATCAGCTAGTTTGTGAAAAGCTCGAAATCAATTTAAAACGAAAAGACAGTGTAGGGCCTGCTTCAGGCATTCAAAACGAAGAAAAAAGCCTTAGCTCTGGCATTGATATTGAAAACGCTCTCGCTACGGGAAAAGAAGTTGTTTTAATTTCTGAAGAAGAAAAACTAGAAGCTCATGGCAACAGCTTCTTTTATGATGCAAAAACATCGACAGCAACCTTAAAAGGTTCACCTGAGATGTGGGCAATCAAAGAAGGAAATGTTCTTCATGCGGTTGATATGACAATCCAAAACGAGAAAGCTGACCCCAAGAACCCTGCTGCAAAATCCTTCCAAAAAGCTACCGCAAAAGGACCGGGTTGGATCGATATCACGGAAAAAGACAAAGACAAAAAAGGCAAACCTGTTCGAGCCACCTGGAAAGATCAACTCGTTTCCACCAGGGAAGGAAATTTTGATTTGCTTATCCTCACTGGCGATGCAAGATTTGATGACCCGTTGCATGACCAAAATTTACATGCGGATACTTTAAAAGTTTGGCTTAAAACTGCAGGGCCAAACAAACCAGCCATCATTGATGCTTCGAAAAATAAGGAGCAACCACTTCAAGCAGCAGTTATCCCTTCCGGATCAGGTAAAAAACTCCACCGGGTTGAAGCAATTGGTAACGTATCCGCAGATTCCAAAGACCTTATCATTCGAGACAGTGGTCGGCTTTCAGCTTGGTTCAAAGAAGTATCCACAAAGAATGCATTAACCGTCAGTAATACCCCTGCGCCCAATCAACCAAAACCTACTATTGCTTCACAAAATAATACGACCCAACCTCCTCCACCAATTTCTGTCATTCCCAATATGGAAGTGAAAATTGATGGAATAAACAATAACAATAAAAAACCTTCCACTACGCATAGGCCAATTCATTTGTCCGCTAGATCGATTGAGGCTTGGGTCGACCAAGTTGAAAACAAAAACAAACTCGAAAGGTTTTGGACCGAAGGATCTGTCACCGTTAAGCAAGATTCTGAAAAACCTGGCGAAAAAGGTGTCGATATCAAAGGCGACACTTTGCAAATGACGGCTCATCCCGATGGTAATTTCCTTGTCGTAACTGGCGACTTGGCCCAACTTCGTATGGATCGGATGTTAATCGTTGGCCCTGAAGTTAACATCGATCAAGCCACCAACAAAGCATGGGTAAACGGGGTTGGTGCCATGCAAATGGAAAGCACAACCAACTTCCAAGGAACCAAACTTAATAAAGCCGTCCCTATGGAAGTACATTGGAATAAATCGATGTTCTTCAATGGGAAATTTGCTGAGTTTCATGGCGGCATTCAAGCTGAACAAGAAAACTCGCGCTTAGCCTGCCAGTCGCTTCAAGTCTTTTTTGATAGGGCTGTTTCCTTAAAAGGTGGAAATAAATCTGAGCAACCCGCTCGCGTTCAAAATCTGGTATGCGACAGAAGTGTCAGGGTTGAAGAAATTATCCGAGAAGATGACAAAATCATAAAGTACCATCGAATTCAATCAATCACTCTTTCGATGAATAAGCTGGACAAGGATGATCTAGATGGAAAAGAAGGCAGCGATGGTAATGAAGTGCGTGCTTCAGGGCCTGGAGAAGTTAGAATTATGCAGCGTAGCGGAGGCGACATCGCTTTAACGCCCCTTGGTCAAGAAAAACAAAACCCTGCTGAAATAAAAACCAATAGCAAGGCCAGCGAAGATGAGATGAAACTTACCCAAGTAAGTTTTTTACGAAGCATGTACGGCAACAGCAAAAGAAACACAGCAACATTCCTAGAAAATGTCAGAGTTTTAAATTTCCCATCTGAAAATCCAAACATTGAAATTGATCTTGAATCCGTCATGGATCATCTTCCCAAGGGAGGAATGTATCTGCGTTGCGACAGGTTGGATGTATTAAGCAAACAAGGCAAAAACAAATCCCAGCAGGAAATGATCGCAAAGGGTAGAGTCATTGTGCAAGCGCAAGAGTTCTGGGGTAGAGCAGAACAAGTCTCTTATGAAGAAGCAAAAGAGTTGGTTGTTTTTTATGGTGGAGAAACAGGCCTTGCAACTTTGTACAAAAAGACGAGGGTGGGTGTTCCGCCTGAAGAAATCAAAGGCAAAAAGATTACCTACAATCGTACTTCGGGCCAATTTAAAATCGATGAGGGTCGCTGGCTGAACAGCGGGTCAAATTAAAAAAATCCCCCGACTGTATAAACAATCGGGGGATCTATTTGCATTTTAATACGATTCAATTAAGGCAGTTCAATTACTTCAATCTTTTTGATTTTCACAGTCGAACCTGGGTCATGTTGCTGAATAGCAAAATGGCCTTCAACCAATTTAAGATTATCCCCAGTCAACTTGGTGTCGACAGTAATTTTACCATTTACCTTGATTACAACATGATCGCCATCCGCCAAGACTTCTTGGGTAAAGAAAGTATCAGGTTTTACAAGTTGCTCATAAATAAGGCAATCTTTAACATTGTAAAGGCTTCCAGTGCGAACCTTATCGCCACCTGAACTGTTAATTTGTGCTTCCAATCCTTTAGGAAATGCTTTGCCAAATATGGTTCGAAAATATTGTCCGCTATTACCTTTATCGCTGATGGAAACTTCTAATTTGTACCTGAAATTCTTGTAGTTTCCTTTTTCGCTAAAAAGGTGCCCAGCCTTACCGGTGCCAATGATCATACCGTCAACAACTTCCCATTTGGCTTTATCATCAGGGTGGGTTTTCCAACCAGTTAAATCTTTGCCATTAAAAAGGGAAACCCATTTTTCATCTTTCGCATCAGCAGCTATTAAAGTGCTATGCAAAAGGACGGTAGAAATCAAAACTGTGAAAAACAAGCGAAACAGTGTAAACCGATTCATCATAAGATCCTCTAAAGAAAAAAAGCTACTCAAAAAATTAGTGTATCTTATCTTGTTGCAGTTGAAAAAGAAAAAGACTCAAAGATTCAAAACCCATCGGGTTTCTTTTTGACGGGATAGTATCGCCAAAATAAAGCTGCAAGTAGTAAGCCACCGCCCATCCAAGTACTTATTGAAGGCGCATCTTTCTCCGGTGCAATCAAATAAGCCCAGACCGGGCTAAGAACTGGTTCCAACAATGTCAGAATTCCAGCTTCTTGCGGACTTATGATTTTCAAACTTTTGGCAGTCATCAAATAAGGCAGGCCTAACTGAAAGACACCAAACATAAAAAGAATAAGCAGTTGATTCGTAGTAGGCAATTGCATCATCATTACGAATGGCATTAAAACCAAAGCCGCAACAAGGAGATTACAAAAAGTGATCCATGCAGGCGAAACATCATGCAGAGAGCGGATACCAGTAAGAACAAAGGCATAGGTTAGGCCACTACCAAGTGCGATCAAAATCACCACGCCCTCACCTGCATGCCAACCACCTATTACAATTATCATGATGCCAACCAACGCTGGGAAAACAGCTTGGATCGCTCTTAGATCCGGCTTTTCTTTCAACAAGAATATCGAAAAAAGAACACACCAAATAAGTGATGTGTATTGAAGTAATATGGCATTTGCAGCAGACCCCATGGCAAGAGCGGTCACAAACAAGGCATTCATGATTGCAAATGAAATAGATGTAAAGACCATGCCTTTTGCAAATTTAACATCTTTTAAGCGCACAAAAAGGCTGATGCCCAGGGATGCAAATAAAACGCGAAAGAATGCCATCTGCAAAGGATGGATCTCAGGGCCAGCATCGTTTTCGAAAGTGGTTTGCAACCATCTTGTAAAAAAACCACTGGTGCTCCAAAGGATCGACGCAATGATTAACAAGGCTCTAGCCTTCGACAATCCTGCCGATGACTCTGATTCTATTTGCTTAGTTGTCATGAATTATTTGTTTTCGAATCGGGTTGGGGCCTGCAATTCTTCTGAAAAACCTCGTACCCTGCGTGTTGCATTCCTACTTTTTGATAAACCTCTTTGGCAATCAAATTGTGGATTTCAACATAAAGCCTTATTGCTACAACATCCAATTGAGCCAAAGCTAACATTTCAACATGATTGAATAAAGATTTAAAAACACCCTTTCCCCGAAAACTAGGCTCTACATAAACACTTTGAATCCACCAAATCCAACCATTGCGCCAGTCACTCCACTCAAAAGTAAACATCACCTGCCCTATAGAAGAACCTTCATATTCCGCTATAAAATACGAACCTTTGGCAGAATCATTGAGGCAATTGGCAACGCCCAAGGAAACAACTTGATCGTCAAGCACCAGTGATTCTGTTTCCAAAGCCAAAGCTTTGTTCATTTTAACAATGGAAACTACATCTTTTTGATTCGCCTTTCGAACATTTATCGACATAATTGCCTTTATGACAAGTGGGGCGGGTTTTAATAATCATTCTATAATTTTGGAGCGCCTTTTGATGCAACTTGAATCTTTCATTCGCGATATCCCTGATTTTCCCAAACCTGGAATTATGTTTAAGGATATCACGCCTTTATTAAGCGATCCAAATGCATTTCAATCTTCGATCAACAGCCTGCAGGAATTAGTGAAATCAGTTAAAATTGATGCTATTGCTGCAGCAGAAGCTCGAGGCTTCTTATTCGCTGCACCTTTGGCACTACTATTAAAAAAACCTTTGATTCTTTTACGAAAGCCTGGAAAATTACCCTACAAAACCCACTCTTTACGCTACGATCTGGAATATGGCAGTGCAGAATTGCATATGCACACCGATGCGGTTAAGCCAGGCGACAATATATTGCTCATTGATGATGTTTTGGCTACTGGCGGGACAATGAAGGCCGCATGCGAATTAGTAAAAAAAGCGGGTGGAAATGTTGCAGCATGCGCCTTTTTAATAGAATTAAGTTTTTTAAATGGAAAAGATCAGCTCCAAGGATACGAATACTTTAGCCTTGTTACTTACTAATCAAATTTTGCTTAGAGAATAAATATGTTAGATTTTTCC
Organism: Candidatus Kuenenia stuttgartensis; assembly: GCA_945897965.1. Classification (GTDB taxonomy): domain Bacteria; phylum Planctomycetota; class Planctomycetia; order Gemmatales; family Gemmataceae; genus UBA969. Next base: position 6,028 of record CAMDHK010000112.1, read on the forward strand.
AAGACCGGTGGTTTGATTCCTGCGATTGCACAAGATGCCAAAACAGGCGAAGTTTTAATGCTTGCCTATATGAATGAAGAGGCTTTTAATGAAACCCTGAAAACCGGTAAAGCTGTTTATTTCAGTAGAAGCAGGAATAAACTTTGGCGTAAAGGCGAGGAAAGCGGGCATTTTCAGATCGTCAGGGAACTTTTTATCGACTGTGATGCGGATACAGTACTAGTTAAAGTTGAACAAATTGGCGGGGCTGCATGCCATGAAGGGTTTTCTTCCTGCTTTTTTCGTAAATTAATCGATGGTAAGACCGAAGTTATTGGATCGAGAATCTTTGACCCTTCAAAGGTGTATAAGAAATGAGCAACCCTAAGATTTTACGCGTGGGAATTCCTGCTGGTAGTTTGCAGGAAGCCACGGGTGACTTATTCCGCAAAGCTGGATATAAACTTACTTTTCAGTCCAGAAGTTATTACCCTTCGATTGATGACCCTGAAATTCATTGCACCTTGATCAGGGCCCAAGAGATGCCCCGCTATGTCGAAAACGGCTCGCTTGACTGTGGCCTTACTGGTTTCGACTGGGTTCAAGAAAGCCAGGCTGATGTTACAATCATGACGGAACTAGTTTTCAGTAAAGTTAGCAAGAGACCCGTCCGCTGGGTTTTAGCTGTTCCCGAAAATTCTGATATCAAAACCATCTCCGATCTTAAAGGCAAACGCATTGCAACCGAGGTGGTCAATATCACCAACCGTTGGCTTGCAAGCCATAAGGTCGAAGCTCAAGTGGAATTTAGTTGGGGCGCAACCGAAGTCAAACCCCCAAGATTCGCTGATGCAATTGTCGATGTAACTGAAACGGGAAGCTCCTTAAGGGCTAACCAGTTACGGATTGTTGCAGAACTTCTTGAAAGCACGACCCGATTCATTGCAAATAAGGCTGCTCATGAAGATTCTTGGAAACGCAAGAAAATGGACGACATGGTGCTAATGCTGAAGGGGGCTTTGGCAGCAGAAGGCAAAGTTGGATTAATGATGAATGTGCCTCAGAGTTCACTGGAAGAGGTATTAAAAATATTGCCCGCTCTGCAAAAACCCACTATTTCTTCTCTCTCTGATCCTTCTTGGGTAGCATTAAACACCATCCTAGATGAAAGCGTTGTTAGGCATATAATTCCAAAATTAAGCTTGGCAGGAGCCAAAGGTATTGTGGAATACCCATTAAACAAAATCATCGAATAAAACATGAAAATTGCATTCACCGCAGATTTACATCAGCCAATCACCCCTTTATGGCAGATTGAACAGCTTGTAAAAGAGATTTCAGAATTTGGCCCAGATGTTCTTATTCTGGGTGGCGATTTGGGAGAATCAGTTCAGGATTTCGAAAAATGCCTGCGTCTCTTTCGAAAATCTTTCACCTGCCCTTTACTTGTTTACCCTGGAAATCACGATTTATGGGTACGAAGATTTAGCGACAGTAAAAAATTGTGGTTCGAAGAGTTACCTAATATCACCAAGGATTCAGGATGCATTTGGCTTGAGGGAAGTTCTTATGTGCAAAATGGCATCGGGATTGCGGGAACCATTGGTTGGTACGATTACTCTGCGGTAGATTCTGGGATTACTCACTCTGAACTGCACTTTGCCCAGGAAAAATTCAATTTTAATAGTGATGCATTATTAGTTGATTGGGAATGGTCGGATCCTGAATTTGCGCTGCGGGTTTCGGGCCCGTTTTTGGATCAATTAAACACTTTAGACAATAATCCTGCAGTTCATACCATCATTGCTGCAACCCATTTTCCGATATTAGAAGAACAAATACACCGTGACGATCATAAATCAGGCTGGGCGTTTTCCAATGCCTATGCTGGAAACCTCACCTTGGGTAAGCAAGTTCTTAAAATAAAGAAGTTAAACCAAGTATTAAGCGGTCATACCCATATTGGGAAAAGGGGCTCCATAGCACGAAATGGTCTAAACCCCGTATCCTATCAAGTTTTAGAAGCAGATTATCAAAAACCTGCCATGATAGGTCTTGCAATTTAAAGTACAAATCGGCCATGAAGGAATAGTGAAAATTTAGAGTTCAAAATAGGTTGGCTTTACCCAGACAGCCTATCTCGCAATTATTGTAAAAACTTTGCTTTTCACTTAAGCGTGACAAATTAACACGCCGATATAATTGATGTGGCGGTGTAAAAGGATTTACACCCGAAGAAACTTTGCTCTGGCAATGGAGTTACAAGGGAATGTACCGCTGGTTAGGCCAATTGGCCGCCAACCACCCTTGGAAGATTTGTTTTGCGTGGCTTCTCTTTGGAGTTACCGCAGCATTTCTAGCACCGTCTTGGGAAAAAAACTCCCAAGATGATGATATTCGCTTTCTGCCTGCCCGTTGCGACAGCGTCCGCGGATACAAACTCTTAGAAGAAGCGTTCCCGAACGACATTTTTGCAAGCAAAGTCATATTCCTTGTTGAAAGAAAACAAGGCGCATTCACCGCTGAAGATTACGATTATCTCGATCAAGCCGTTACCTCAATCAAACAATTAGCCAAGGATGAACCCGATTTGCAAATCGGAAAAGTCCTTTACGAAAAAGAACCTGTAATTGGGAAAAAACTTAAAAGTATCGATGAAACCTGCACCTTGGTGCAAGTTTTTCTTGCTACGCCTTTCATGGCTAACCAAACTCGTTTAACCGTCGATAAAGCTGAGAAAGTATTTAGAGAACATTTTCCCACCCAAGAAGGTGGGGCTGTTCAAATTAAAGTAACTGGTATCGCTGCAGTAGGTAGAGATTTGATTAGTGCTGGTGCATCTAGCCTAGATAGTACGACACTAGCTACGATTCTTTTGGTGATTGTAACCTTGTTATTTGTATACAGGGCCCCTGGGTTGGCGATCATCCCCTTAATCACCATCGTTCTATCCGTTTGGATTGCACTCAATTTATTAGCGCTCTGCACTTTGATCAAAGGTTTTCACTTGATGAATATCAGCAAGATATTTGCCATCGTGATGCTTTATGGCGCAGGAACTGATTATTGCCTATTTCTAATTAGCCGTTACCGAGAAGAATTATGCAATGGTTTAAATCCCAAGGAAGCAATTGCTGCGGCGGTTGAACATGTGGGGCATGCCATTGTTGCTAGTGCAGGAACGGTAATATGCGGGCTAAGCTTAATGATACTGGCGGAGTTTGCCAAGGTTCGTTGTGGCGGGCCTGCGATCGCATTAGGCTTAACAGTCGCTTTATTTGCATCGTTAACGCTAGCGCCTGCATTATTAAGGCTATGTGGTCAATTGGCATTCTGGCCTGGAAAACTACCTGTTGCAATTGCTCCGGAAAAAGAACACGCAGCTTGGTTCCGCTTTGGTGATATGGTTGTTTCCCACCCAATCAGGGCCTTAGCGGTGATTACCGTTGCACTCGTGCCCCTTGCAATCATTGGCCTTCAAGTAACGCCCAATTACAACACCACGGGCGAGCTTTCCAGAAAAAGCCAAAGCGTTCTTGGATTACAAGCAATACAAGAACATTTTACCCCAGGCGAACTTGGGCCTGTCATTGTGCTACTCGAATCTAATAAGCCTTGGGACAACCAAGAAGGCAAAAGACTTTTAAGCCACTTGAGTCAGGGTTTTCTAAAACTTTCCGGGGTTTCGGAAGTACGAAGTTTAACTCAACCTCTGGGCCTGCCTGTTAAAGAACCCAAGGGCATTAATGAAGATGCGCATGGCATCCTTAAAAAGCTCTGGTCCAATGTGTTGGCTGGAGTTGATGACCAGATCATGCGGGTTGCTCGCGAATATTATCTGGCAACCCTTGTGAATCGCGAAGGGCGCGAAAAAAACAAACTCAAATATATTACAAGGCTCGAAGTTGTTCTTAAAACTGACCCCTTCGAACTTGCGAGCCTGCCTACTTTGGATAGCCTTCGTTATTGGGCTAGAGAACAATTGCCTATCGCTGCTGGCAGATCCAGAGTCATTAATGCTGAAATTTATGGCCTTACTGTTGCTGCACAGGATATGTCCACCGTTACTGAATCCGACCGATTTAGAATCAACTGGATGGTTCTCGTTGGTATCTTCCTTATATTGCTCTATCTGGTTCGAAGCCCATGGCTTGCAGCCTATCTGCTTGTCACCGTTCTTTTCAGCTACTTTGTCACCCTTGGGGCTACCGCATTGATGGCTCATTGGTACGATGGCAGGGCTATCGGGGAACTTGATTGGCGCGTGCCTTTCTTCTTGTTTATTATCCTTGTGGCTGTTGGCGAAGATTACAACATCTTCCTAATCACCCGCATGATTCAAGAAAAAGAGATTCATGGCGCAGTTGAAGGAACACGAAAGGCCTTGGCGCTTACCGGGGGAACGATCACCTCGTGTGGACTAATCATGGCGGGTACATTTGCAACTTTAATGCTTGCAGGATTAAATACCTTGTTTCAGATAGGATTTGCACTGGCATTTGGTGTATTGCTTGACACTTTTATTGTAAGACCAATTTTAGTGCCTGCATTCACTGTGCTGATTTGGAAGAAACTTGAAGGTGCAGAAACCGCAAAAATCCATCGACTTCGTTATCGCGAAAAATTGCGCAAGGCAATATAAAAAAAGCGCACACCTTAAATATAAGATGTGCGCTTCATTTTTTAATTTAGCAAACTACTTTGCAGCAGTCTTTTTGTTCAGAATTTTGCTGAGTTGGGACTTCAATCTTGAAGCCTTATTAGCATGCATGGTTCGCTTTGCTCCAGCTTTATCAATCTTACTTGATGCAAGATTGAACTGCTTCTGCAATTCTTCAGCCGAACCTTCAGATGCATTCCTTACATTTTTTACAAGCAAGGTAATGTCACGAAGAGCAGCACGATTAAGTGCACGCCTTTTTTCGGACTTGCGCAAGTTCTTCTTGGCACTGCTCGTGTGAGGCATAGAAACTCCTGTCAATCAATTAGCGGGTCAAAAATATTCGTCAAGTAATTAGTTTAATAGCAACAATAGCAAGCGACAAGGGTCATGTACGCAATTCTTACCACTCTAGGGAGTGAACTTTTGTCCACGACTTCTTGTTTTCTTCGAGTAGTGGTTCCTTATTAGTTATAAAAACACTTAGCAAATCGTCCTCGGAAACCAACGAATTAAGCCACTTCGATTTCCCTTGTAAGTCTATTGGAAGATTGAACTTAGGTCCTCCTCGCTGAGACTCGACCAAGGATTTAATTTTTGATTCTTTTACTTCTAGCAAATGGGATAAATCAATTGAAATTGTAATAAACCCTTTGATTTCTTCCGAGCGTACAGTTTCTTTTAAAACACTTAAAACATTTTTTACGTACAGGGTTACTTCATCATCGGTCAGTGATTTTCCCGGAAAAATATTCTCGAGAAGGTCGGGAAGTCCTTTGGGAACTACGATCAAGCGGGCCTTTTCCAACAAGAAACCCGCACCCAAATTAACTTTCATTTCTTCGTTTTGCCTTCGCTCGATTTCAATTTTCCTTATAAAAGCCCGCTTTTGTATCCCCGCACTTATCCCCAAACGAACCAAGCTTGGCAGCCTGACACCAAATTTATCTAAAATCCCTTTTCGCATACAGGCCTTAGCAAGCTTATCAAGGCGCAGGGATATTTTATCCAAGACATTTCGGCCCAGCTTATTGACTAAAGAATTCCCCTGCGGTTTGGCCACTGGAGAGAACGCCCAATTATGTGTGTTTTTACTTAAATAAGCAAAAGTCGACCTTAGAAGAGGATCCACATCGCCCACCTGATGCCAATGCATTTTAAGCCTCTTGGGGCAAGCCTCAATCCAAGCGTCCAGAAAGGCCCGAGTTAGATTCAATGATTTTTCTTTATTGATTTGTATTTCAGGTCGAAACAAAGGGCTATAATTCAATCCACCGAACCAACCCGGAGCTCTGGGAAAATTCAAATGCAACACACCCAAAACCCCAGAAGCCTCTAAGCATACATCCATAACGCTTAACGCATTTTTTAAAAGTTTTGTATCGATCCAAGGTTGCTCTAACGCTAAATATTCTGCACCCTCAAAATGAATCTGTTTTGCTGCGAGATTTTTTATGTTTGAAATGAATTCTTTTGGACTCTGCAAAACCATATCTAGCCAATCTTCTTTAACCCACGAAGTTGCCAAAAGACCATCGGGGAAGGTGATACCCTCCATCTGAATCCAACCTTCTTGAATTCCAGCAGCGAGGTCGGGAGTTAGAACCGAATTCAGCATTTTATGGCGATTAAATTCTTGAGGTGTTTTAACATTTTTGCTAGGAAATAATTCAGTTCCTAATTCTAGAGAACCAGGGTCAAATTCAGCTTTATAGGCAAATTCAGGGTATTTCAGAGCAATATCGGGGTGCCCAAATTCTCGAACCGTTCTAGTCACCGCAAATATTACATCTTCCTGCTTTAAAGTAGCACCCGGGTTTTCTGATGCCAAGAAATACGATGTTGCATCTGCCAATTCTCTTGCAAGAAAGGGATCAGCCTTACCCAACATTACTCCCGTTTCATATAAGTCTTTGCAGATATGATCTTCTTGGAATGGCACTAATCTGCCATCCTTTTTGATAATCCAAGCGGGCAAAGGTGGGGCATCTGGGTGCTTCATCTAGACTATAATAGGATTCTATCGATCAAGTGGGAAGGAAAGAAATCCTTCGACCAGACACCTTGACAGCTAAACACTAGTTGTGCCAATCTTTACGATTGCGAATCATTTAGTTTTTTATGCAGGCACAAGGAAGTGCAAATGGCATCAGCTTCATATGGATGTTTATCATTGGTAATCCCTGCCTACCGGGAAGAAAAAGGTATTGGCCAGGCAATCATTGAAGCAGAAGAAGCTTTATCTTTGTTAAATCTGAGCGATTATGAAATTCTAATAATTGATGATGGCAGTTCGGATGCAACTTTTGAAGCGGCCTCTCAAATAGCCAGCCTTTATTCTCACACTAAAATCATCAGGCATGAAAACAATCAAGGATACGGTGCAGCCCTTCGCACGGGATTCGAGGCTGCTCGTTTTGAATTCGTGGCATTTACCGATGCTGACTGCCAATTTTATCTTGAAGATCTTTCTAATTTACTTGAAGCAATCAAAAGTTCGGACATCGCTGCAGGATATCGCTTTGACAGACAAGACCCGAAGTTGCGTATCTTTTTATCCAAAGGCTACAACTTTTTAGTGCATTCTCTTTTA
>CAMDHK010000113.1 GCA_945897965.1 Candidatus Kuenenia stuttgartensis
GGGTTAGGGTCGTTCATTTTGCCTACTAGTTGGCGAAGAAGTTCAAGTTTAGCTGCGGTGTAAACTGCATTCGCATCGCCCTCAACTTTTACATCTGGAGAAAGGCCGCGTTCAAAGGTTTGGCCTGTGGGAAGTCGAAGCTTTGCAACTGTTAACTGGACACCTCCCGGAAGTTTATCCCACGGTGCTTTATCAATCGGAATAAGGCACTGAACGGAGCCCTTCCCACGAGTGCGATTGCCAACGATCCTAGCTTTACCATTAAGTTGCAGAGCGCCTGCAAGAATCTCGGCACTGCTTGCGGTATCTTCATCAACCATAATAACGGTAGGAAGTAGAAAAGGATTTTGCCCGGTCGAAGTGAAAGATTTGTTAAATTCTTTTACCTGTCCTTCCGCATGAACAATGGTGCCACTTTCAAGGAAAAGATCAGCAGAGCTAAGGGCGGATTTAAAAGCGCCACCTGGGTTTCCCCGAAGATCTAGAAGGAGTCCACGGATACCAAGAGTTTGCAAGCGAGCTAAAGCTTCGCGGAATTCATTGGTGGTAGTGCTTCGAAAAGAAGAAATGCGAACAATTCCAATCGGGTCAGCATTCATTGGATTTAGCACTTCCCAGTCAACGCTTGGGATAAGAAGCATTCGGCTACGAAGTTTAAGGTCGGTGATGGTACTCATGCCTTGGGGTTGGACTTGCAATTCGATTTCTTGGCCTGCTTGAATAGTAAGTAGGGCATGAACTTGTGCGGGAGAAATCATTGCAGCAGGAATCCCTTGAAGGGAAATGACCAAATCGCCTTTAAGAAGGCCAGCTTCTTCAGCGGTGCTGCCAGGGATGATTCGAGAAACTTCATAGTAAGAGCCGGAAGGCACTAAGGTTAAACCAATACCGGATTGTCTACCTGCAGAAGAGGCGTCGATAGCAACTTTTTGGGATGGGGTGAATAAAAGAGTGAATTGATCAAGGCCATGGCAGGCCCCATGAGCACATTCAAGAATAATTAGGTTGCATGCCCGAGTGGTGTTTTCAGACCAGCCGGAGTTACGCACTTCGCCTGCTAATTCGATAAGGGTTTCTCGTAATTCAGCTAGGTTTTGAATAGGCTGCTTGCGGAGTTGTAGAATGCGTTGCTCGATAGTTTTTGCAGCTTCAGAATTTAAAGTCCCAAGGATTGGAGTTAAGAGTTTAGGTGTTCTAAGCAGGAGGAGCACTTCTTCGGTTGCATGATGAAAAAGTATTTCGGGGCGGGCACGATCGGCTTCAACATAGTTTGCCCCCAGTACCTCTGAGATATAAATGCAAAGATCAATAACTTGGCTAGGGCGAAGAGCGACCACAATTTTTCGGTACTGTTCATCTTTAAGCCGCACCTGCTGTTGCTGGATTCTGCCTATGCGATTAAAGGAATCTCTGACTTCCAGATCATCTCTATTTTTACGAAGGTATTCCGCATAGAAATTAGCGGCACGGGAATAGGCACCAGATGCTTCGCTTTTTCGAGCTTTTTCCAATAGGAGCAAATCTTCTTCTGAATCAAAGGCAAAAAGCGAGGATGAGGCAAAAAGACTACCCACCAATGCAAGTATCATTGGGATCAGCGGTAAACGGAGGCTCATGCAAAATCTCCGTCAAGTAGGAAAAAAGCACTTCCGGTTTATCAAAACCCAGACTCTCCAAACCAAGGCGATATCCAAGTATAAGCGTTCCAAGGGCAAAGGTCAAACCTGACGCTCGCTTTTGAACTTATATATTAGACGAAGGCAGTGGTTGTTTAGTTTCATAAATACTGAAAATACTTTGAAAGCCGGGCTTTCCCGAATCACTTAACATGGACGCCGAACGAAAAGAAATTCTGAAAAACGCAGAAACCATCGTAATTAAAGTTGGAACCAATGTTTTAACTCAGGCCGATGGCACCCTCGAACCCAACCAGGTTCACAGCCTTGCAGACCAGATTTTCAGACTGAAACAAGCAGGGAAAAAAGTCGCCCTTGTTAGTTCGGGTGCTATCGGTGCGGGCATGGGTCGCCTTGGCCTTAAACAACGTCCAACCGACCTCAGGCATCTTCAGGCCTGCGCTGCAGTTGGCCAATCCTTCCTTATGCGCGCTTATGAAGATTCCCTTGCAAGGTATGGCATACCGACCGCACAGATACTTCTTACTGCGGGCGATTTTGATAACCGCACCCGGTATCTCAATGTGCGTAATACTATCCTTACTTTGTTTGAATCTAACTGCCTCCCCATCATCAACGAAAACGATACCATCAGCGTTGCAGAAATCCGCTTTGGTGATAACGACACCCTTGCGGCATTGGTCACCAATTTGATTCAGGCGCCCTTACTTATTCTCCTTACCGTGGTTGATGGCTTATATTCTGCAGATCCCAACACCGACCCCACCGCCTCTTTGGTTCACACGGTCAAACAAATCAACAAAGATGTTCTTGAAAAGGCAGGGGTGACGAAAAGCAGCCTCGGATCTGGTGGCATGAAAAGCAAACTCAAAGCTGCAAGGCTTGCAACCATGGCGGGCGAATCGGTAATTATGGCGAATGGATCCATCCCTAAAGTGCTTGACAGCATCTTTGCTGGGGAACTAATAGGCACGCTGTTTCTTGCAGCAGATCAAAACATGACGGCTTGGAAGCGCTGGCTGGGATGGGCTGCCCGCCCACAAGGTAAGATTATTCTAGATGCTGGGGCACTTGTCGCACTTTGTTCCAAGGGCAAAAGCCTGCTGCCAATAGGCGTTGCAAGCGTCAGCGGTACCTTCCATAAGGGGGCGGTTGTCTCGCTTTGCAATCTTGAAGGCGAAGAGTTTGGCAGGGGGCTTTCAAATTACTCCGCCACCGATATCGCTAAAATCGCAGGTAAAAAGTCCGACAAAATTATCGAACTTCTGGGCATCCTTCCCTACGAAGAGGTCATACACCGCGATAATCTGGTAATCGTCGACCACCCTTAATACTTGCCATCCGAAACTTCAAACTTGGTGGGCTTGCCCAAGCTTCTTCCATTATTTTTAAGCCAGTGCGCAGTCCACTTAATCACCGTTGAAATAGGAGTGGCGGGCTCTCCAAGTAACTGGTTCAACTTACCGCTATTGGTTAGCAAAGATCCGCTATTTTCAACACCCGAAAACCGGGGAGTTATTTTAAGATGATCCCCAAACTCTAGTGCGATTTTTTTTACGGATAGCAACGGCCCGCTAAGATTATAAATACTCGCAGGGCTTTGCACATGCGGTAGCAACCTTAACACCGCTTCGTTCGCATCACCTTGCCAGATGCAGTTTAAATACCCCATCTGAAGATCAATTGGCTCGCCCTCCAAAACTTTTCGACCAATATCAACCAACACCCCATACACCATATCAACAGCATAATTAAGCCGAACGATTGCAATCTTTACCCCCTGATGCGTTGCAAAATATTGCAGCACTCTTTCCCTGCCAATTGCAGCAGCAGAGTATTCCCCTGTTGCAATCAACGGGTCATCTTCGTTGGAACCACCAGAATTAATGGGCACAACAGGGTATACATTACCAGTGGATAGGGCAACGATGCTTGATCCCCGGTATCGTTTGCATACCGAAGCACTGGCAAGACAATTAACCGCCCAAGTTTCCGAAGGGTCTACCGAGGTACCAAACTTTTTGCCCGCAAGAGAAACCACAAAATCAGCATCGGGCAATTCTTTGACTTGCGCATCATTCAAAAGATCAGCAGAGATGGTCGATACATTACGAGCTTGGAGCCATTCTTTTTGGACGGGATCTGAAAAGCGACTGACTGCAATGATCTTCAACTTGGAACCTGAAACTGCAACCGCCCGGGCAGCTAAAACCGCAAGCGTCGGCCCCATCTTTCCCCCAGCACCGACTATCATCAGCGTGCCAGCCATCCCTTTCATCTGCCTAATCAGGGCCTCGGATGGTGTAGTTAAAGCGCTTTCTCGTTCTGCTTCTGTTAAAATAACATCGTGTGGCATACTATTATCCAATCTAAATAAGATGTAATCTTTAAGAGCCTAGTGTAAAATAAAACTTTACAAGCTGCTAGTCTTTGGTGCTGCATGACGAAATACCCGAAGAAAACTAATTGCCCTGCTTGCGGGGTGCGCATCCGGCTTAAGTACCCGCAACAATCGCACTATCATGAATGCACGTGTGGCGAATGGTTTTTTTACGAACCGATCAAATTAGACACCGACCCTCAAGCCACCCGGCTTGGATCTACCCCAAAAAATATTTCACCCCGTGTTACGCTTATTGCAGGCCAGCCACCCTTAAACACCACTGTTCCTAAAGTCACCATTTTCAGAGACCATGAACCACCGGTACAACCAAAAACCTCTCTCAACCTCACGGAGCCTGAAACCGAGAATGGCGAAACAAACATCCTGCCTTCCGAAGAACCAGCAGCTACAATCGTGCCAATCCCACAGGCACCCAAAAATTCATCCATTGCCCCACTCTTGATCGTTTCCGGTTTATTTGTTCTGGCAATGCTGGCGCTAACCGCTGCTTGGCTTTTCATTGATGTCGCAAAGCTAGAAACCGAAGAAAAGAAACGCAACTATGCCCAAGAGCAACTCAGCGAGAAAAACTTTCTGCTTGCTTCGGTGAAATTCGAGGAATTAGCCTCGCTTCATCCACAAAGCGCTTGGCATCAAGAATATTTGTTTCTAGAGAAAATCGCCTCTCAACGAAATGGGTTGGAATCGGAATCGCACAACCCTTCTGAAACTTTTGAAAAGCTTCGCACTAAGCCACTCACGACTTCAGAGCATTCTTCTTTTGCCTGGCTTCAATACTTGGGGTTGATGCAATCGCTTTTAGAGAAATCAATTTCAGAGCCCACCCTATTAGACTGGGTAGAGGTAGAGGTAAACAACGTAAAAAAGAAAACCCCAGGAGACGAGGCAGGATTGGTATTAGTATTGATAGCAGAAAAAAGAAGTATCATCGCTAAGCAGAAACTTGAAGAACAAGAAAAAGCAAGTTTCCTTGCCCAACTAAAACAGTTGGAGGCCTTGCCTGCCCACAATGCATTTCAATCCATCCATTATTTCATGGAACAAGAATTATTACGAAACCCAAAGTCCAACAATATACCTGATTGTAAGGTCGCACTTGAAACCGCTAAAACCAGACACCTACTCTCCATCGTTTACGAAAAAAACAACCTCCAAGAAAAACAATCCCCATCATCTCAAAGATTACTCCAAGGCTGGAAATACTTCCAACACCCTGAACAAGCTCTAAGAATCGCCAACTGGACCCCAGAACTTCAATCGCCCATTTTGGCCCTAAACCATGGAATACTTTACGCACTTGATCGAACCCGAGGAAATGTAATTTGGGTCAAAAGGCTTGGTGTTGATGTCGAATCCCCACCTCTTGAATTCTCTAACAATCAATCGACAGATACCAGCCTGATCACACTTGAAGATAACGGAATAAGCCTATCTGCCCTCGACAAATCAGGCGGTACCCTTTGGAAAACGAGCTTGGGCGGAACCTGCCTTGCTGGCATCACCCTTTGGCACAACACAGCTTTGATACCATGCCTCGAAGGTTTTCTGGTGGAAGTGGAATTGGCGGGTGGGAATATCCTTGGGCGCTGGAATCTGGGGCAAGCCCTCCTTCACCCTCTTTATGTTCCGTATGATTCTAACGCAGGCTTTATTCCCGCAGACCCAGGGCACGTCCTTTGCCTAGATCTTGCCACAAAAAAATGCACAGGCATCATTGCTTCAAACCACGCATTTGGTGCCCTGATATTTCCCCCGCTTCCTGTCTTCTTAACCAACCAAAAAGAACCAAGCCATATTCTTCTCAGCATCGAAGAACCAGGGCCGATTACCACAATGAGTGTTTTTCCACTGCCCACAAATCAAAACAACTACATAAAGCATCCTATATATAGCACTATTCTTTCTGGCAGAATGTCTTACCCACCCGTACCCTACCAAAACAGGCTTGCGATTCTTGATGAATCACAATATCTTTCCTTTTTCGCATGGAACCAGGAAGCCACAAAAACACCTCTCGTGCCATTCTTCGACGACAAAAACCAAAACAAGCCTCTGGCCAATTTGTTTGAATCACTCAAACAAAAAAAGGGTACATCCCAGGTACTTGCCTTCGATGAAACCGAAGCGGATGTCCTTTATAATGGACACTATTGCAAACTGTTTTTTGCATGGAACTTGCGCGATGGGCTTAAACTTACAAGCTCTAAGCCTCCCTTTCACCAAACAGGGACGCTAGCTTCAAAACCAACCCTGATAGAAGATCCCGCTCTTTCCAGAAACGCCTGGGCCATTACAGGGAAACTGCCCAACGGTTCTACCATCGCCCAATTGGTCGATTCCCAAAAGAACAAACTCTTGTGGAAAACACTGCTTTCGCCGCGCTTTGAAAGCACTCCACTTTCCATTGCTCTAACACCAGAAAAAAACTTCCTCCTTCTTGCAGACAATGCGGGCAATCTTTTCCTTGCAAAAAACAACCCATTGCCCTCTATCACAACGCAATCAAATTGGGCCGAGGGCGCCTTATGTATAGCCAGAAACTCTAACTCTGATTCGCAAACCTTATCGTATCTATTGCAATTGGAAGATAAAAAAACAGCACTACAAATCCTCCAAGATACCATCTCAAATAAAGTGACTTTAAAAATCATTAGCTTCGATAATGAATCTCCAAATATTAAATCACTTGATATTCCTGAGATAACTCACGCTTTTGCAGGGATTCCAAAAACGCTGGGAAATCAGATTCTCATCCCTTTATCCAATGGCAACATCGCACGCATCTGGCTTAAGGATAACAAGCCAATATTATCCACCGGCCCCACTTGGAAATCTCCCGAAGCTGCCAAAAACACCCAATGCAAAATCGCAATCTTGGATAATAACACTTTCTGCTTTTCGGATGGCACCAGTGCCGCATCGTTTTTCCGCTGGAATAATATTACTGATGCCACCTTCGAAAAAATCAAGGCACCGCAAAACTTCGCCCCCGCACAATGCTTTTCCCTCGACTCCATACCCACAGAAAAAGGTTCCCTTGGAATCTTCCTAGACCCTCAGGGACAACTCATTCCATTTGAATCCAAGCCTGATGGCTCTATCCAAAAATTGAGCACCATTGATTTAAAGGTGACACCGAAAGCAAGTTGGATTGTTCAAGGCGCCAGCCATCCTCTCCGTTATGCAATTGCTTCAAATGCTGGAAGATTTTTCTGGATTGATCTAACTGGAGAAAAAACACTTTGGGATATACCGCTTGCCTCTGCTCCACTTGTAAAACCTTTTGTTATTGAACAAAAAGTACTACTTTTTCTCGAATCGGGAAACACTCTTCTTCTCGACGAAACCACGGGCAAGGTTTTAAAAACGGGATTCAATCTCCCGGAAGGGTTGTTCCCCTCTACCACGCCATTTCAAGGCGCGGACAACTCTATTTTTATCCCATTCACGGATGGCACCGTTCTGCAAACCACCTTGAAAGAACTCACCAACGATTCTTGAAATGTTCCGATTCTGCTAGTAGATAATGCCAAGTGGGTAAATATCTTTCAGAGCCGGATGCGTCAGCGACGGTTGCTTTCAGAGCCCCTTCGGCAAGCTCAGGGACCCTTTTCGCAACGAACGAATACGATGTGGAAACCGACTCTTAACCGTATTTCTTGCCTTACAAGCCTGAAGTGCAAGCGAAGGAATAATGTGTGAATAGTAAACAGACATTAGAAAAACCTTCGCTTGCACTTCAGGCTTGTAAAGATATGCAATAAAAAGTTGTATGCGCCTGGGCAAGAAAGAACCGTCGCTGACGCATCCGGCTCTGAAACCTTTCGCTTCTTTTGCCTCTTCTTGACTGCTTGTATTTCTGGTTTCCCGCCTACGCGGGAATGACGGAAACGGGGAGGTTCGCCGCCCCCGCGCCTTGGTCACCTTCGCGTATGCAGAGGTCTAGTCTTTTTGCTGTCTGTATTTCTCGATTCCCCGTTTTTCTTCTTTTTTCAGTGTAATTTCGTGTTAATCCGTGGCTAAAATGCCTTTTGCTTTTCAGTGTTCTTTTGTAGAGAAATAGCACTCACCAGCGGATTAACATCCGCCGCTCATTGGAAGAGAGTCTAATTCCGTCGCTCACACTTCTGGCTTATTCTGATAGGTTTTGTTTTTAAAGTAGTCGTACTTAAAACCAAATCAGTCGTTATCTTTTTTCAGGTCGAGGGAACGGGCTGTAATTCAAACACTGAACCATACTTTAGAGCTTCACCAAGCCGCTCGTAACGCAACAACTCTCTAACTCTGTCAAGTTTTCTAGCGTCTTCAACGGTGAGATAAGGGGCCCAGCCGGTATCATCATCAATCAATTCCACCGCAACTTCTGCTGCATACCGACCTACATGGATCAATTTGGTCTTTTTGAGTGTGATCATTTTTTAACCTTATTCTGCTATTGGCAGAAGAACTTTAATTAAATGATAACCCTTGGTCCGTAATGCACCAAGCCCTAAAAAATGATTCTTAAGACAAAGGATTTTCCTTAAAATCAAATCAGTCGTTATCTTTTTTCAGGTCGAGGGCACGGGCGCCCATGCGTGCAATGAACTTCAACTTCTGTCTGCCGGAAAGCTCTTTGGTGTAGCGATCCTTGACAGCATCAATCCAGCGCACAGGTCTTTGACCATAATCCGTAATAACCCGAGTCAACACCGGCCCCTTTTTATCCAAAGCAATCTGAATCGAAGCCTCGAGATCATCGCCCGGTTTTATCTCGTGGTAATCCACGCCAAACCCTTTTGCTAAAGCCTCATAATTCATGCGTGCAAGAATAGTTGCTGTAGTGCGCAAGTACGCTTGCTTCTGAAGTTTTTGCATGTAATGGTAAGTCTGATCATCGAGCACGAAAAACTTCACGGGCAAACATTCTCGTGCCGTTGTCGAGATTTCCATCGCACTCATCAAGAAACATCCATCGCCGGTGATAGTTACCACTTGCCTGTTTGGAAAAGCTTTCTGGCCACCAATGGATGCGGGAATCGACCAACCCATCGCTTGATTATCAGTAGGGTTGAAATAGTGTCTGGGCCTGCGGGTGGTAAACGCCTCTGCTGCCCAATGCTCGCTCAAGGTAACATCAACATAGGTAAGAGCATCTGGTTTTGTCGACTTCCTTAATGCCAGAATGAATTGCATCGGATCAATGCCACATTTGGAATTTGGCTTAGCGTTAGCCCGGGCATCGTCGGCCTTCCATGAAGCAATGCAAGAGGTTAGCTTTTCACTTTTATTTCTTCGGATAGAGGATTCGTTTTCCAAAAGCTTTCTTATAAAGAAGCCAGCATCGGTATGCACTGCAACCGTCGCTTTTTTAATTTTGTTCATGTTATCTGCATTGGCATCAACATGAATAAGGTAGGGCTTAGCTGGAAGAGAATAAAAAGCGGTGGAAACTTCACTGAACTTGACGCCGATGGCAAGCACCAAATCCACAGCCATAAAGGCTTTTTCAGCAGTGGGGGTTCCCTGTGGGCCGTAGCCCCAACCTACTGCCAACGGATGACATTCATCGATTGCGCCCTTGCCTGAAACACTAGTTGCAACAGGGGCCTGCATCACCTCTGCAAGGGTGGTAAGTTCATCGGAGAAATCCTGACACCCGATTCCAGCGTATATTCCAACTCTTAAATTTGTGTTTTTAAGCAAGTTTAAAGCTTCTGCAAAACAATCTTCATTGAAAGGAATGCCTGGGCTTGATAGTGGATGGCTGTTGAACCTTGTAGCTTCGATAAAGAGATTGTAAGGAACCAAAACCCCGACTGGGCCAGGCTCACCTTCTTTTGATTTGATGAAAGCAGTACGGATTGCACAAGGAATTTCATCCACCGTGCTTACTGAAATCACTTCTTTAGTGACAGCTTTAAGAAGTTGTTCCATGGGAAGTTCATGGACCTGAAAGGGTCGGTATTTTTCACCCCGGGCGACATCACCCACAATGCATACCATGGGAATGCTATCTAAAAGAGCTTCGCCCATTCCTGTAAGTGAATTGGTAAGTCCTGGCCCAGGCACCACGCTGATCACCCCGGGCTTGCCAGTTGCTCGGGCATAACCATCAGCCATGGTTGAGGCGGAAAATTCATGCGTGACAAACAAATAAGGAAGATCACGGGATTTCATAGCATCCCAAAGCTCGTTTTCCTGAGCACCGGGAATCCCAAACACGCATTCGCAACCTTCTGCAAGCAGGGTTTCTACCAAGGCTCGGGCGCCCGACATAAGCCCGACCACCTTGCCATCATGTTTGACACGGGCTTCAGCATTTGCAGGCAAAAGTGCTGGAACTGCCCCCACTGCAAGGCCTTGCAAGATAGTTCGTCGGGTAAAATTGGTAGCCATCGAAAAAGCCCTCTTTGCAAGCGCAGTCGTAAGATAAAATCAAGCTTGATGTAATAACATCGACTTAAAAGAGCGCGGGCTTCTAGAAGTTTTAAAATTTAACCTTGTTATGATTTTAACGATTATTCCGGTTGGCTAAATGGGTAAGAATGGGTGATTTTCTCTTGTGGTTGCCCTGTAAACCAACTATGTTGAAAGTTCCAGTTTTTAAAATAATTGATGCTTCTTTTAAATCGAGTTGGAGAATTGTAATGTTTTATAGATCAGTTGGTTTAGCTTTCCTTCTTGCAGTTATAACAATCCCGCTTATGTATTCTGAAAATGCAAAGGGGCAGGGTGATGCGCAGGAAAAGAAGTTTGAGGATTTTGATAAAGTCGTAAAGGGAGCAAAAGAATACGAAGGATTGTTTCGACTTCATCAAAAGGAAGAAAAGCTCTACGCAGAAATCCGCCCAGATCAGATGGAACGAAATTTTTTATTGCCCATCGCAATCGCCCGTGGGGCAGGCATGGGTGGTCATACTCTTAATTTCGACAACCAATGGGTTATAGCATTTAAAAGAGTAGGCGATAAAGTTCATTTGGTGAGAAAAAATGTTCGCTTCACTGCCAAGGCAGGATCCCCCACCGCCAAAGCTGTGGAAACCACCTACACCGATTCCACACTGCTTGCATTGCGAATTATTTCCATCAACCCAGGCAGGCAGAGTGTTCTCATCAACCTCAACGATATCTTTATGTCGGATTTTGCCCAACTTGGAATGGGAATGTTTGATCCCACCCGAAGCACTTGGAGCAAGGTCAAGGCTTTCCCCAAGAACATCGAGATTGAAGTTTCCGCAACTTACACGGGCGGTCGCAACCGCGGATTTCATGGAGGAAGTGGCGATAACGTAATCGACTCGCGTGGTGAAAATGTCGTTATCCATTATGGCATCTGTGCGCTTTCAGAAATTGGTTATCAGCCCCGAATTGCAGATGACCGTGTGGGCCATTTCATTAGTGCGATCAAGGATTTCAGCTCGGAAAACACGGATACCACATTCATTCGATATGTAAATCGTTGGAGATTAGAACGAGCCGAGCCTGCAGACCCAAAGAACCCTGGTAAGCTTTCTCCGCCACGCAAGAAGATCATATTCTGGATTGAAAAGTCAGTTCCCGATGAGTATCGTGCTGCGGTGAGGGAAGGGATTCTTGAGTGGAACAAGGCTTTTGAAAAAATTGGATTCCGCGATGCGATTGAAGTACGCCAACAGGAGAACGAAGATTTCGATCCCGAAGATATCAATTATAATACTTTCAGGTGGATTGCGACCGATCAGGGATTTGCGATGGGGCCATCACGGGCCAACCCTTTGACAGGTGAAATTTTAGATGCAGACATCATCTTCGATGCAAGCATGGTTCGATTCTGGAGGCAGGAGGCAAAAGTATATTCAGGAAATAACGAACCTGCGAGTTCCATCATGGAAGCACGCAAAGGTTTGAACTTCCTGCAGACGCCCACCCTACCAGGCTTTTTCCGCGATGGCCTTAACTGGAATAATGCAAACACCACGGATGACCATCGCAAAAGTGCAATTGAACTTGCAGGCCAGCATGGCCTATGCCAATGCAGTTCGCATATGAAACACGAATTAAGCCTTGCAGCACTGGCTTCGATGGATCGCAGTTTGCTAAAGCCTGGCGAAAAAATCCCTGAAGAGCTTCTAACCCAAGCCATTAAAGAAGTGACCATGCATGAAGTAGGCCATACGCTTGGCCTAAGGCACAATTTTAAAGCCAGCACCTTTTTAAAGAACGATCAACTTCATGATACTACCATTACTCGAAAGCAAGGATTGGTAGGATCGGTCATGGATTACGCGCCAACAAACATTGCGCCCAAGGGCAAAAAGCAAGGTGACTACTACACCAACACCTTAGGCGTCTATGATTACTGGGCCATTGAATATGCTTACAAACCCCTTTCAGGTGGCACCGATGGGGAAGTCGAAAAGCTTCGTGAAATTGCCAAGCTTGCTCCAAATGCGGGCAAAGATTACGCAACTGATGAAGATATGATGGCAAGTTCCGATCCACTGGTAAATGTTTGGGACCTGGGTGCAGATCCTCTTTTATTCGCTAAAGAGCGAGTTCAGATTGCCAAGGAACTCGTGCAAGGACTTGCAGAAAAAACTATCGAACCGGGTGAAGGCTATCAACGCGTTCGCACCGCTTTCTCTGTCATATTAAACCAGTATGGCAACGCAGGTGCGCTGGCTTCTAACTTTGTTGGGGGCGAATACATGCACCGAGATCATCGGGGCGACCCAGGTGCCCGTGATCCGTTTATTCCAGTGAGTGGTGCTAAGCAACGCGATGCACTGAAGTTCGTTCAGGAAAACATACTTTCAGATACAGCATTTTCGTTCCCACCCGAGTTGCTGCGCAAACTTGCTGCAGACCGCTGGATGCATTGGGGCAACGACCGTGTAATGTCAAGCGTGGATTTCCCCTTGTACCAAAAAGTGCTTTCAATCCAAAGTGTTGCAATCAATCAGTTCCTGAATAATGCAACGCTTTCAAGAATTCAAAATAACATTCCAAAGGCTGCAGCAAACGACAAGCCCCTCGCTATGAGTGAGGTATTCCGCTCGTTGACCGATGGTATTTGGATAGATGTTGCCAACGCTCCTAAGCAAGCTAAAAAGGATGTTAATCTTTCAATCATCCGAAGGAATTTGCAGAGGAAGTATGTGCAATCGCTTTCCGACCTGGTGCTAAATGCAGGCGGGATTTCAGATGGCAAAAGCCTTGCGAGAATGCATTTGAAGGAAATCCAAAAGAA
>CAMDHK010000114.1 GCA_945897965.1 Candidatus Kuenenia stuttgartensis
GTGTTCAGTGAGTTCCTAAATTCCCATCTGACCTGGAACTTGTTGAACTGGATCCCGTGTAGTTTTTAAGAAGAAAGCAGAATCATGTCTAACCGCTTTGCTTTTTCTCAGGCAGCTTATCCTGCAGAGGAATTAAATGTTTCTTTCTCTAATGGATACCGTAAAACCGTTTTCACAGACTCCCTGACCCAGCAAGATATCCCGATGCTGGCTGTTAGTGTCTCCAAGGAGCATGTTTTTGACATTTTCCTGCAACTAACCGACCTCTTGGGTAACACGGTCGATGTTATCCTTGAATCAAGCCATGGTTCGAAAGTTTCTAAGCATATTGATTTACATAGGGAAGAAATCGACCTGCCCATTCTGCAAAGTTATTTGCAAGAATATGAGCAAGCAATTTCCAATGATGGTTGCTCGGGAATTGCTGTAATGGCAAAGGGCAAACCCATGGAAGTTCAATTCGATGAACACAAAGTCATCGTGGTTTACGCACAAAACATCGCTGATTTCGAAAGAGTTCTGCAATTAAACCACATTCGCAGGAATGACACCCTTCCCGTGGTCAACGATTTCGAACACTTTCATTCCACCAGCGATGAATACGAAGATCAGTTCAACCAACTGACCGGAATCCTTGGATGTGCAGAACCTGCAGAATCCAATAGCTGGTAAGCTTGCTACTCGACGCAAGCAAGCACATAAGGCCCCTTGGGTATTACCGCAATACGCGCTAAGGGGCCATACTCTTGCAGGCTTTCAGCAATTGCCTGTTCAACCGAATCAATCGGAGTTACATGGCATTTATTTAGAACCGAGTGCTCTAAACCCTTGGAATAAACTTTGACTTTACATTTTTCAATAACCTTGGCGAATTCTTCTAACTGCCATTGATCCATGACAAAATAGTCTGTTTCAAGAATGCGTTTTTTAAATGCCTTAAGGTCAGGGTTTTCGCTAAGCACCTGCTGGAACTCAGGGCTCCCAAGGCCTTCAGTCAAGCTTGCAACAAGGATGATTGTTCCACCCTTTTTAATAATGGGCAATGCCCCAATCAAACCCTTAACAGCTTGATACCAAGTAATATCTAGGGGGTAACCAGCGCAGCTAGTAAGGACGATATCCACGGGTTCTTTAATTGGGACCCGAACAACTTGCCTCACAAAGGAAACCCCTGCTTCCCAAGCTTTGATCATGTCGCCTGCACCAGCCCAGGTAATTTGCCTATTTCCATCCACGCAAACATTAACAATAAAATCGCAACCGCTCATGAGGGCAATATAAGTGTTTTCTTCATGAACTGGATTCCCTTCGACAATTCCACAATCAGCGTTAGGGTGTTCAAGGAATTTAGGCCCGTGCCAAACCTTGACGGTTTCGATACCCGCAATTCCCGGGCAAATAACTTTTCTACCGCCACTATATCCAGCCATTAAATGAGGCTCGATTAGCCCGGTTGTAATTTTAAGTTCGGCTCTGATATAGCGGGAATCAATGTAAACAGGGACACCCTTAGGGGTGATGCCAAGGTAATCATGTTCGGAAGTTTCTTTACCGTGATGATTTTCTACTCGGTAATTGTTAGCAATATCTTCGCCCACCAATTCAACCAGTTCCTCCCCTTCGTTGGGTCGATGCAATCCAGTTGCAATAAGAATGGTGATACCACTTCGGGGAACCCCTGCTTCTTCAATGGTTTTGAGTATTTGCGGTAAAATTACCTTATTTGGTACAGGCCGGGTAATATCACAGATTAAAATGCATGCGGTTTTTTTCCCTTTGGCAATCTCAGCCAAGGGCTTGGAACCTATTGGATTCGCTAAAGCATCGGAAATAGCCTGAGACTGATTAGCTAGCGGAATTGCGTTTTTGATCTCCAAAGGGCCAATAACCTTTTCATTTGGAAGATCAACCATAAGGCCCGTTTTACCATAATCCATCTTTATACGCATGTTAACCCTTTGTCAGGTAATGAGATAAATATTTTTTGCTATGCAAATACCTTGTCAATATAGACAAATATCATTATATTTAAGTAATGGCAAAAGGGATATTGAATAAGAGGTTAATATGTCAATTGATAAAAGTTTAAAGCGCAAAAACACCTTGGCTCGTTCACGAAATGTGCTCAATAGAGCCGAAAGAATCGCAGTATTAAAATCGGAAGACCGTTGGGTAGAGGGCATGGGCCCGTTTAATCTGCCTAAAGTTCGGATATTGAAGGTTGGCAAAAAAGTGAAGAAACCAACCAAAGAAGCTGCTGCCGCTGCCGCTGGCGCTGCTCCTGCCGCTGGAGACAAAAAGGCCGCTGCTGGGGACAAAAAAGCTGCCCCAGAAAAGAAGGGCGACAAGAAGTAATTAGTCTTGTCAGTTTCATTTGCAAAAAGCGGCAGGCTATTTAGCCCTCCGCTTTTTTTATTTTGAGAGACTCAATGACGCAAACTCATTCGGTAATTCTTAAAATTGATAATATCACTAAATTGCACGGGCAATTTAAAGCCTTAAATACGATTTCTCTTGAAATCAATCGGGGCGAAATTTTCGGCCTACTGGGCCCTAATGGCGCAGGCAAGTCCACCCTCCTTTCCATTCTTGCAGGCGCTAGTAAGCCCTCTTCTGGTTTTGCAAGGCTCGATGGCATGGAAATCCAGCCAAACAATCTCAAATTAAGAGCCCGCATCGGTCTTGTGCCACAAGACTTCGCTTTCTACGAAGATTTAACTGCTAAAGAAAACCTCGTCTTTTTTGGCCAACTCTTTGGGATGCAGGGCCAAATCCTGACCAACAAGGTCAACGAAATACTTGAGATCATCGGACTTGATGATGAGAAAGCCCACCAATACTCAAAGTATTTTTCTGGGGGAATGAAAAGAAGATTAAACTTGGGCATTGCACTGGTTCATTCACCCGATATTCTGATGCTCGATGAGCCAACCGTTGGGGTTGATCCCCAATCAAGAAATAGAATTTTTGAAGCTATAAAGATCATTAACGGAATGGGCACTACTGTTATTTACACCACGCACTACATGGAGGAAGCGGAAACCCTTTGCAATAGGATTGCAATTCTGAATCATGGCGAAATTATCGCTTGCGATACTCTGCAAAATCTACTTTCATTGACTAAAACCACAATAAACTTCAGTATCTTTGAAAATGACCAGACAAAAGCAGGAATATTGCAACAAAAGCTTCCTGAACTTAAATCAGAGCTTGTAACGGGAAGTTACTCATTAACTTCACACAAAAATTCAACTCCCGACATTATAAATCTTTTAGTAAATGAAAAAATCCAGATTATAAACCTTCATCTAGATTCACCTAATCTGGAAAAGGTTTTTTTAAGCCTCACCGGGCGACATCTTAGAGATTAATTTACCAACCATGCAAAGCTTTATCATTGCGAAAAAAGAATTGACGCTACTAATCAGAGATAAACTCACCGCTACTGTTTTATTCGTTCTACCATTTGCCATGATTCTCATTCTTGGCTTACTTCTAGGTGAAGGATTTGGACAGAAAACTGATGATCTAATGCGCATTAGTGTTTTAAATCTTGATAAAGGATTCGGGCTAAACAACAAGCCTTGGGCTCAGCATGCCATCGAGGATATGGTTTCAACTCCCAATATCAAAGTTGAAATCATTCAAAACAAAGAACTTGCAGAGGAATTGGTAAAAACCGGGAAAAGGGCTGCCGTCATCATCTTTAATCCAAATTTTAGCGATCGAGTCAACGAATGCTCTTTTCTTTCAACGGGAGTCAATCCTTTTCACCGAGACGGTATCTATCTTGAAAAACTCCAAGTTTCAATCGTCAAAGATAACAAACAACCCGCGACTTCTGCAATTATTGAAAGCGTATGCCAGATTGCATTATTAAGAATCGTCATGCCTTGGATGATCGGAAAAGCATTTGAAAAGCTTGGAGATCCGGAATTTATCGAACTATTGGGAAAAGAAGTTTCGCTACCAGTGCCCCCTTCTTTACGCTTGTTAATTCCAAAAGAAAAAATCCCTCTGGGGGAACTACTTGAACTGGCTTCAGGAAAAGATACTGTTCTAGCAAAAAACTATCGTGAAAAAGTAGGTGCTGGAATTCAAACAGCACTAACTGGACAATTCAAAAATTACAATCTTACAGGTAAATCTTGGGCTTCACTTACCCGATCTGTAAATAATTCGGAAACTGTCAACACTTTAACAACCTTTAAAAATGAAGATGGCACCGGCATTCTTAAGCGCGGGGCTATTCGTTATCAAATTCTAGTCCCTTCTTTCACCGTGATGTTTGCATTCAGCCTTATTCTGATTTCAGGATGGATATTTGTCGCAGAAAAAAGGCAGGGAACTTTTAATCGTTTACTTTCCACCCCTGTTTCCACCCCAAGTATTCTTCTAGGCAAATTTCTTCCAACCATCATTATTTCCTTATTCCAGATTTTCTTCCTCTTGGGTTTAGGGAAGGTTTTGCTAGGCTTAAAAATCGGCCTTCCATCTTGGACACTTTCAGATTGGATGATCGCTTTGATTATCCTTCCGCTCGCAACTTCGTTTTGCGTTGCATCTTTTTCTCTGCTCATAGGGTTATTATCAAAAAATGAAACTCAACTTGCACTTTTCAGTTCGGTCCCTGTTTGCCTTTTTGCTTTGATAGGCGGCTGTATCTTTCCCTGGGAAATGATGCCAGATAATGCCAAAACCTTGGCTTTTCTAACACCTCAAGGCTGGGCCTTGGATGCTTTCAGAGAAATCATGCCCTCCTCTTTTGATACCTACACAGATTTTCAACTTATTTGGAAATCTACCTTGGTACTTACTGCAATGGGATTTATATTAATTA
Organism: Candidatus Kuenenia stuttgartensis; assembly: GCA_945897965.1. Classification (GTDB taxonomy): domain Bacteria; phylum Planctomycetota; class Planctomycetia; order Gemmatales; family Gemmataceae; genus UBA969. The sequence goes on from CAMDHK010000114.1 coordinate 4,841, forward strand.
TTATTACTTGGATTACTCTTGGTAGAATTCGCTTTGGTAATTCCTAACTCTAATTCTAGAAGTTCAAAAGGGTTATGATTTTTACATTCTAATTCGATAGGTGGATATAAAAATGCTGGCAGACAACACAAGCAAAGAAATTTATGACGCCTTAATGGAAATTCCGATACTAGATCCCCACTCTCATATTAATCCTCATGCAGCAGCTTCGAAATCTTTGGAAGATATATTGGGGTACCATTACTACACAGAACTAGCTCACTCTTGTGGGATGGACAAAAAATTCCTCGCACCTGAAATCCCCGGGCAAGATAAAGTCCGCGAAATCATCCGTCATATGAATCAATTCGACAACACCGCACAATATTCTTGGTTCCTAGAAATTGCCCAAACATTTTTAGACTTCCAAGGCGATAGAATTTTACCAAAGGACACTGACTACCTTTGGGAAACTGCTCAGAAAAAAATGTCCTCACCCTCTTGGGAATCTCATGTCTTAAAAACTTCAAACCTCGAAAAAATCTTCCTCACCAATGATTTTGATGACCCACTTGAAGGTTTCGACACCAGCTTTTATATCCCTTGCCTGCGAACCGATGAACTTGTTTTTCATTTCGCAAGAAATAATGTCCGTAGCAGACTTGAAAAAATATCAGGTGTTAATCCAGGCAGCGCCTCTGAACTTAACAAAGCTTTATATAATCTATTCAAACATTTTACCCAGAAAGGCGCACGCGCTTGCGCAATTTCTCTTCCACCTGATTTCTCCCCAATCAAAGTTTCTGATGAAGCTATGGACCTATGTTTCAAATCTTCAGATTTCGATTCCCCTACCTGGAAAAATGGTATCTTTTGGAAATTAGCTGAAGCCTGTAATGATTGGAAATTGCCTTTCGATCTAATGATTGGCGTAAACCGAAATGTTTATCAAGATGGTGTTTTTCAAGGTAAAGATCTTTATGACCAGCGCACTTCCTTAATCCAATATGCGTCGTTGTTTAATAACTTTCCCAAAGTTACCTTTTGTGTTTCAGTTTTAACCAGCAACCAAAACCAAGAGCTAGCCAGCTATAGTTGGATTTTCCCAAATGTGGTCACTCATGGGCATTGGTGGTACTCGAATATACCCACTCATATTGAACAAGATACGCGCGCAAGGCTTCAGGCAGTACCAAAAACAAAGCAGATTGGATACTACAGCGATATGTATAAACTTGAATTTGGATTGCCGAAATTCAATATGTATCGAAAGATACTTTCAAATATTCTGTCCAAAGATTTTGTTCAAACTAAGCGTAATAATATCAGCGAAGCAGTCGCTTTGGGAAAACTTCTGCTTCGTGGTAATTCTGAAACGATCTTTAAAATAAGTTAATTAACAAAAAATCAGTTCTTGGGGAAATCTGTGAACATCTCTGCAATTGGTTTAATGATAATACTTGTGAATCCCGTTCCCTTATTAAATCCGTACATTCCCCTCATCAATTCAAGGCTCATTAAACTAACTACAAATAATATCAACACACCAGGGATAAGAAATATGGTAGGTAATGGGCCCCATGGTGCCTCACTTGCATAAGCTAGAGTCCTTTGAACTTCTACTTCTTCTTCAACTTCTTCACTAACTTCAGATACTTCAGATACTTCTTCTACAATCTCTTCAACTTCTTCAACATCATCAATTGCAACAACCTGACTTGAACTACCATCTTCCACAACTTCCAGCTCATTAAATTCTGCAGTCGCACCCATCGGGTCAGCATCGTTCCCATCTTCCACTTCCACCACTTGGGAACCTGAATCACTATCGCTAGGTTCGAGCTCAAAACTACTATCTAATCCACCTTCTGAACTAGCTTCAACATCTGAATTATTGCCAGCTTCCTCATCAAGATTAAGTTCAAACTCGCTGTCAGAACTAGAATCCTCAACAACTTGTGTTCCCAAACCTTCACCAGACATCGAGCCATCTAACGATAAAATATCAGAACCCGATTCATCCGCAGATAGCTCAAATTCGCTCGAATCACCGCCACCATCCGATTGAAATTCAATCGAACTGCTTAAACCAGGATCAGCAGCATTACTATCATCAAGTTGCAGGCTTGGCTCACCATCGATGTGCAAATCATCAACAGTGGGAATAAAATCCAACTCATTTCCAGAAAACTGAACATCCGAACTTCCATCTAAATCAATATTAGGTTCAGATATTTCAAACGGGGAATCTTGCGGAAGAATCACACTTGATGATGTGGAATTAGATTCAGGCCCATTGCTTTGCAATTCTGTTGAAAGGCTAAAATCTGAACCTAAAATATCAGGTGTATCTTGAATCCCAAGCAAACCATCGGATTCAGCGCTACTAAAAATAGGCTCATTAAACACTGGTGGAGTAGTACCACTGTCATCAAGTGAAAGTGTAAATTCTTCTGAATCTCCTGTATCTAGAACTAATGGCGCATTATCATCAATTGGATTGGTAGTTGGAGTATCTTCTAGATTTAATGTGTAATCTTCTGAATCTGTGTCAGGGTTGGAAACCACAGGTGCGCTTAATCTAGCATCAATATCTTCACTTTTAAATCGCAACACACCTCGATCTTGAAAAGATCGGACCTCGCGCTTTTTTGCGAGTTCTCTTAACTCATCAATACTCATATTAAGTTTTGATGCAGCTTCTTCCAAGGTATAAAATTGAGACATGGCGTTAACCTGATTTGGATGGAAAAAACATTATTGAACCGCAACTAAACGATTCTAGATAGATTCTAAACCAGAAAGCCCGGAAAGCAAATAATCCAGATGTACTTTAACAAAAAAACATCTTCTTGCACTATCTACATCTCAACTTACCCTACAAGCAGTACTGTTTCGCCAGCTTATTTCCCTTTTATTAATTATAATCGTTAAATCTAACTCAATTCTTCTACTTATTCAAAAATTTGTTATCATCAATTTAGGTATGAATTTTCTTTCTACAAACTGTTATCTCATAGGTGAGCCATGGGCAAATATTTCGCTTTTCTTTTCTTCTCACTCTCGCTTCCACTAGCTGTTAATGCTAAAGATGGCGACATCGAAATTATCGCTAAGAAAACCAAGCCCTCTATTGTTGTCATCAAAAGCAAAGGCCGATCGGATGGTAAAGAAGCTTTAGGCACTGGTTTCTTTATTTCAAAAGATGGCCTGCTCGTAACTAATTGCCATGTAATAGGCGAAGGTAAAAAAATTACTCTCGAGACTGCCGATGGTAAAGAAATTGATATCGCATCTGTTTATGCTTTCGATCGTGAGAATGATTTAGCAATCCTTAAAGCGGTTAACCCAAGTGGTTCATTCTTGGCTATCTCAGATTCCAGCACATTCCAAGATGGCACCAGCGTCGTTGCAGTTGGAAATCCTCAAGGGCTAAAACATAGTGTTGTTACTGGAGTCATTTCAGGCAAACGCGAAATAGAAGGCAGGGAAATGCTTCAAGTCGCTATTCCTATTGAGCCTGGCAATAGCGGGGGGCCTATCGTTAATTTAGAAGGCAAGGTTTTAGGGATCCTCACGATCAAATCTCTTGTTACAAACAATCTTGGGTTTGCAATACCCGCTGAACAATTAAACAAACTCCTTAAAACCAACCCTGTCTCTATTCCCATGAAAGCTTGGGCCACCATCGGGGCACTTAACGAAGATTTGTGGGAACCCATCTTCCAAGGCAACTGGAGACAACGGGCAGGCAGAATTATTTCAGAAGGGCAAGGCAATGGCATCGGGGGAAGGGCTTTATTGCTTTCCAAAATTGATCCCCCCACCCTCCCTTTCGAAGCTGAAGTTTGGGTCAAACTTAAAGATGAAACTGGCGCAGCAGGATTAATATTCGATTCAGATGGTAAAGATAAACATTTTGGGTTCTACCCTTCTAATGGACAAATGCGTCTTACAAAATTCAATGGACCGGATGTTTATTCATGGCAAGTTTTGCGTCAGGACAACCTTAATTCATATCTTCCGGGTGATTGGAACCATCTTAAAGTCAGAGTTCACTCCAAAGGATTTTCTACTTTTTTGAATGGCCAACTTGCCTACGAACACATTGAAGATTTCTCTGCCTCCAAGAAAGTTGGTCTGGCAAAATTCAGAAACACTATTGCTGAATTTAAAGGCTTTCATGTTTCTAAAAAGCTTAGTCCAGTCTTCCCTGACAAAGATTTCTCCTTGACCTTCAATAAATTTTTTACCAATCTTGAAGATGACAAAAAAGAAGATCCTTCTCTTGTAGAAAAAATATTAAAGAATGAAAACCTCACCAAAACAATTATCAATGATAAAATAAAATTACTCGAAAAAAAAACATCTGACCTCAAAGTTCTCCAAGCAGATATTTTCCATCGAAGCACTCTTTCGAAACTAAATAAAACCATTTCCGCAACTCCGGATTTCTCTATCCTAGAAGCAGCCTTCCTTATTGCAAAAATTGACAACCCAGAAATCGAAACTTCATTTTATTTAGACGAAATCAATAAAATGAAACTTAAACTTGCCTCTAAAATAAAACCAGATTCTAACATCGATCAAAAAATCAAAGTACTTTCCGATTTCTTTTTCCTTGAAAAGGGATTTCATGGCAGCAGGCAGGATTACTACCATCGCTCCAATAGTTACCTTTCTGAAGTTATGGATGATAGGGAAGGGCTGCCCATTACTTTATCCCTTCTTTTTGTTGAATTAGGCAAAAGCATCGGGCTTGATATTTATGGCGTTGGATTGCCTGGCCAATTCATGGCAGGTATTAATAAAAGTAAAGACGATTTTGTTTTGATCGATGTTTTTGAAGGGGGAAAGATTCTTTCCAAAGATCAAGCGTCAAAGAAAATTTTGGAAATCAATGGAAGAACTCTTGTTGATAACGATTTTCTCCCCATGAAAAACAAACAAATTCTAATTAGAATACTTACAAATCTCTCAGGCATCGCTAAAAAAGAAAAAGATAACATTGGTCTGATTCGTTATCTTGATGCTATTATTTCGATAGATGAAAATTCTCACGAAGAAAGGGGAAATCGTATCATTCTTCTTGCACAAAATAATGAGATACAAAAAGCAATTGCTGATATTGATTACCTTCTTCTAAAAGGTCCCAAAGAACTGGATTCTGAAAAATTAAATGAATTTAAACAGCTTCTTCTTAAAAAGTCCTCAAATTCCAAGGATAACTAATATGCCTCATAAATCAGTCCTGAGCATCGGCCAATGCTGTGCAGATCATTCAAGTATTAGCCGTCTCATTAATCAAAATTTCCAAGTCGAAATAATTAATGCTGATTCTTCGACTGAAGCTTTTTCATTGATTGATTCTAAAACTTTTTCCCTGATATTAGTTAATCGAATTTTTGATTCTAATGCAGAATCCGGATTGGACTTTATCGAAAAATATTATTCGAAGAAGGCATCCTCATCCCCTATCATGCTAATTAGTAATTTTGAACAATCGCAAAAAGATGCACTTAAACTTGGGGCTGATTTAGGATTTGGTAAAAACGCTCTTACATCACCCAAAACACTATTAAAATTAAAAAAGCACCTACTCGACTAAAACCGCCCTACTTACAAAAAGCCCCCCGGCACCCAACCCGCCCTTATTCTGCGTTTATGCTTTAACCTTTTAAAAAACAACAACTAACCAACTCAACCTCGCCTCCCTTGGCCCCCTCATTTCTTAAATTTGCGCTTCATTTTCAATTAAATTTGACTAGCACTATTTAAGATTATCGTTATTATCCCGCATTCATTATGTCGATACTTATAAGGAGATTATAGAATTTTATATTCCGACTCCTTATTTAAATCTTCGATTGTTAATTTGCTTTTGCCTTACTGAGGAATCTTTATGACCGACAATTTCAACCCTAAAACAACTTCGATGGCTGGAACATCAATTTCATTAATCATAGGCGTGCCCATAGCGGTTGGATTTTGGTCCTTGGTTATGTTTGGACCGATTGATGTCCCAATCATGAAAAGGTATCTGGGCCATCCTGTAGAATTTGTTGAAATTGTAATGTTTTCTTGTGCTATCACAGCACTTATATTTAAGTTGTCAAAAATAATAAAAGAGAAAAGCGCACTGCGTCAAACGCTTATTCCAGTTTGGGATAACATCCAAGTTCATCCATTAGAAACAACAACTCTTCTCGAAAATCTAAATACCGCAACACTACAAACAAAAAAAACAATTGTGTTTCGCAGATTTTTAAATGTCCTACAATTCGTCAAACAACGAGGTAGTGCTGAAGATCTTGATGATCAACTTCGAAATTTTGCTGATGCAGATAGTATTGAATTTGAAGGAAGTTTTGGCTTAACCCGGTTTATCACCTGGGCTATCCCAATTCTTGGATTTTTAGGAACGGTTCTAGGTATCACGGGCGCCATTTCTGGTGTTACTCCTGAAATGCTAGAAAAATCGATGAGCACCGTGACTGATGGACTAGCACTATCATTCGATGCAACTGCTCTTGCACTAGCGTTAACCATGGTTTGTATGTTCTTCAGTTTCTTGGTAGAAAAATCAGGAGATCAATTTTTAGAAAATTTGGAACACTCAATCGATAAAAATCTAGCTCATAGGTTTTTAAGGGTTCAGTCAGATCAAAATCCAATTGTTGAAATTCTATCACGACACACTAAAGATTTGATTAAATCAACAGAAACATTAGTTACAAAACAAGTCGATCTCTGGGCAAATTCCTTCGAAAAAATAACTGCTCAGGCGGAAGGCTCAGGATTCGAATCACAAAATAGAATGCGCAATGCACTTGAGGAAGCTTTAACAAAAACCTTATTTTCACACCAACAACAAATGGAAAAATACGAGCTCAACTCTTCTGAACTTGGAAGAAAATTTACGGAACAAGTTGGAAAACTGGCATCCTCATTACATGACTCAAGCATTCAACAGCAACAATCTCTGCAAAAAGTTGTCGAAAGCCTTACGAGGCAAACAAATTCTTTAGTTGAATTACAGCAAGGTGAAAAACATTTGATTCAAATCCAAAATCTTATGCAGGAAAACCTTAATCAGATCCACTCTACAGGCGATTTTCAGGAAGCTGTCCACTGCCTTACGGCTGCAGTGCATTTACTAACTTCAAAATTGCAGGGTAGAAGCAACGAACCATTTTTTAATACTGCGAATCAAAACCCACGCAGTAATCCTTCCGGAAAGGTTGCATGAGAAAGCGCAAGAAGCTAGAAGTCTCAACTTTCCCTTTCCTTGCTGTGCTACTTTGCACCATGGGGGCGTTGATTCTTTTACTTTTAGTAATGGACAAAAAAGCAAAAAAAGCTGCCTTAGAAAAGGCATATGAAGCTGCATGGACTCAATCAAAAAATTTACAAGCTAAAACTGATGCTGAAAAACAAAATCAGGATAATGAAAAAACCGCTTGGATCAAATTGAAATCTGAGCAACATGAAGAACTAATAAAAAAGGAAGCAATTTTAGAAAAAGAAATTGCTTTATTAAAAATCGAACTTTCTCAACTGGATAAAAATTACGATAAATCTCAATCGAAAATTTCTTCGGCTGATCTAATTAAAAAAGAAATCGCAATAACAAATGAAAAATCAAAAGTGCACATGCTTGCTAAAAAATTAGAACTGGAGAAAACAAATGCAGATAAAAATTTAAAAGAAACTAAAGATTTAACTGAAAAAATTGCTTCAATGGAAATGATTTTAAAAGAAATGAAATTTTCAATTGATAAAGATAAGTTCGCTTTTTCTATTGTTCCTTATTTTGGAAAAAATGGTCTGAATCGAAAACCTTTGTATATCGAATGCAATGAATCTGGTATTTTATTTTTTCCTGATCAAACTCTTATTCCCTCAAATGATGAATCCGACAATCTTAAAAATGAAATTTTAAACCGAACGTCGCTACTTAGAGAATACCTTCAACAAACCCTTGGGCCGAAAGATTCAACTCCTTACTTAATGCTACTTGTAAGGCCCGGGGGGATCACCAATTATTGGAAACTTCAATCTATTATAAAACCTATGGATATCGATTTCGGCTACGAATTAGTTGATAAAATTTGGGTTTTAGATATCCCAACCGAACAATCGGCCCCCTCGCCTTCAAAACTTGTTTCAATGATCAAACCGATGCAAATCCCTAAACCAATTCCTGCCCCAGGAAATATTCTTGGTGGAATAAACAATGGAAATGGCAATATTCCTCAACAAAATAACGATTCAATAAAGAACGGTGTTTATCAAAATGGAAATG
>CAMDHK010000115.1 GCA_945897965.1 Candidatus Kuenenia stuttgartensis
AAATCGTACACACCTATTTCTCGAGCAAGGGAAAAGTTGCAGCAGAGAAATACTTCATGAAGAATGCGATTGCAGCGTACAAACCACCCACCCGGTGATGATTATTACAAGTGAATGCTTGATCATTGGTTTACATGCACGACTTTTGCAGGCGGGAAGCCATTAAAGTGCGTGCTGCTTGCGTTTGAATAAGCGCCGATGTTTTCGCTGTAAAGAAATTCATCGAGTTCGAGGTCGGGCAGGTTTTCAGCAAGGCTGATGGTATCAAGAGCATCACAGGTTGGGCCGAAAACCGCACAAAGCTGCTGGGGGCCTTTTTTGAAACTCTTCATGTGATAAATGCAATGGTCGAATATGATCCCCGAATAGGTATGGTAAACCCCATCATTTACATAATAACAAAGCTTGTCATTACGCAAAGCCTTACCAATGATTTTAGAAACAGCGGTGCCAGCCGAGGCTACTAAGAAGCGACCCGGCTCCGCAAGAATCTCGATATCCTTAGGGAAGAGCCTGTCGATTTCGTGGTTGATGCTTTTTGCAAGCACGCTGATATCAGGCACGCTATCATCGTAAAGGGCGGGGAAGCCGCCACCTATATCCAAAAGCTTAAGATTGTAACCCGCAGTTTTAGCTTCGGAAAAGATGCTCGCACAAAGATGCAATGATTGAATATAGTTTTGTGGATTAGTGCACTGGCTGCCCACATGAAAAGAAAGCCCCTCTACAGTAAGGCCATGGTCGTGGGCGAATTTAATCAGGCCAACAGCTTCGCCAGGCAGTGCGCCAAACTTGCTTGAAAGTTCGACCATCGAGCCCGTGTTCGGAACGCGCACTCGAAGTGCAAGGCCTGCATGAGGTGCATGTTTTGCGATTTTTAAAACTTCTTCGTGGTTGTCGTAAGTTACAAGGGGTTTGTATTTATCAAGCTCTTTAAGAGTTTCCACCGGCTTGATCGGATTCGCATAAATGATCCGATCCCAAATGAAATCTTGTCTTTGCTTGGCGGGCAGGTGAGCAATAAGATCGTGAACTGTGTTGAATTCCTGAATACTTGCGACATCAAAGCTGCTGCCCAGTTTGTAAAAAGTTTCGACAATTGCAGGATCGCTATTCACCTTCACTGCGTAGTAAACCTGAACTCTGGGAAAGTTCTTTCGAAACAGTTTGTAATTCTTGATGAGTTCCTTGTGATCCACGATGAAAAGTGGAGTGCCATGGGTTTTAGCAAGTTTGAGAAGAGATTTTTGATCCATGGATGAAAGCTCACAATCTTGAATTTAATTCGTCTTTGATACTTACCTAAATGATAGGGGCTGAAGTTTACTTTTAAAAAACAGCCCCGCAAAAGATGTCACTAAAGTTAATCACCATCGTTGATCAGGAAATTTTTAAACTGCCAAGGATCGGATAAATCCTGCTCTGGTTTGTTGTAGCCATTGAAAGCATTGGCGTAATCACGAAGCGGAGTCCAATCAGAAGCGACGGAAATAAACTTCCCAAGATAGGGCTTAGAAATCTTTAAGACAAAGTCGTGGGGAAGATCATCGGGCAGTACCACGCCCTTTTCAGGATTTTCGATCATCCACATGAAGGCAGCGACCACCGAGATAGCGACCTGAAGTGTGGTTGCGTTTTGGTGTGGAACTTTCCTGCGCGATTCTTCGATGGAAAGATCTGAACCGCACCACCAAGATTTGTAAGGATGGCCCATAATCAAGGCGCCTAGGATATCCTCACCCGAGGTAATTTCATCCGTCATGATGCGAATTTTTGGCTGAAGATTGTAACGGTTACTCTTAAGCTCATTCAAAGATGCGATTGCAGCATCACAAGGGCAGTAAGCGTAATGAACGGTTGGCCTGTAAATGGCTTTGTCTCCTTCGCGCACGGTAAGCTTTTCGGTGATGCTGAAAGCTTCGCCATGCCTTACCACCATGCCAACAATGCTGTAGTTGGGAACCCAGCTGTTTACATAAGTGTTAATGCCCATACGAGCGAGGCATATTTGGCTTCCTGGTCCATCCTTGTGCTCGTAGGCAAAAGCGGGAAGTTCTTTTTCGTGAGTGCCCCAGCCCATTTCCGCAGTTGTCGTACCTTCTTCTCGAAATCCTTCAACACTCCATGTGTTCAAGAATTCGTTCACTAATTTTGGTTGATCGGTGATTTGCGTATCGCGTTCGCTGCAGTGGATCACCTTAACGCCCAGTTGGTGTGCAAGGTGGTTGAATTCTTGTTTCTTTGCATGTTCTGCAATAAGTTCTGCTTGTGCGCCTTTGAAAAGTTTGTCTGCAAGCGCATGGCTTGCGATATCCAAAAGGCCATGTTTGGTGAAATGGCTGATAAGGCCTGGGTTTGCGCCGTGTTCTAATACTGCGGTAACGGAAGGCTGCTTCCACGATGCAATAAGTTTGCGCAGTTTCATGTGCCTGTGATAAAGGGTTCGTTCGGTTGGGTGCAGTTTTTCTGCGTTTTCGTAAGGATCCCAGACTTCCACAGAGGTATTGATGTAGAGTACGCCATGCTCATGGCACCAAGTCAGAATTTCGCAGCAATCGATATTCCAAGCGAGATCGATGATGATATCGCCTTTGGAAACATACTGGCCAAGAAGGGCACCCATGTTTTCGCGGGTGACTCGGTTTTTGACGAAGGTGATGCCTTTTTCGATCCAAGGGCGCAGGGCTTCATCGTTGGAATCAAAATCCATGATGGTGATATTCTTGGTTGGGATTTTGACATGGTCCATTAGCACGGGGATCGAGCAACGGGCCACAGCGCCAAAGCCAACAAATAAAACACGGTTCTTGAATTCGATCATGGATGGTTCCTGAAATTCCGTAATTCGATCTATAGATATACTCGTAAATTCGAGCTTAGATTTAATATATAAACCTTGGGGGCAAATTAGCAGATCGATGGCCTTGGAGCAAGCAAGTAAATCACGAGGATTTCGTGAACTTAATCTAGGGCAGTGTTCAAGTATTGGATTTCAATTGAGTGGTTTTTGTGAAAGTTGACGCATATCAGTTAGGTTGCAATAAGTTTACATAGATCATCTTTAATGTATTTTTATGTTGGCATGCTTTATAAAGTTTACCATTGCAGGATTTTTGGGAGGTGTGCAGGGTATAAAAAAGAACCCTAGGAATAATAATTCCTAGGGTTCATTCGAAGGCTATAGTTTGGAGCGAGGACGACGGGACTCGAACCCGCAACATCCGGCTCGACAGGCCGGTGCTCTAACCAGTTGAGCTACGTCCCCAAAATAAGCCAACATTGATTTATTAGGACATTTATTGCCTTCTGGCAACTAGTATTAGTGGTTTGTGGGGTAAATTGTGGGTTTTGAGGGCTTAAAATCGGAAGCCCACCTTAAAATTCTGTAGCCTTTTCTTGCCAATTCCTGCCATTCTGACTGGTTTGCCTCAACAATTTCATAAAAACTTGCCTCCATTTTTCCCAATTCGAAGCTTTCTTCGCCATCCCATGCCAAAAGCCGGCTCGATTCCACCCTTGCGGGTACGATTAGGCCATCCATTCTGCAGCGTAACTTCATGTTTTTATCTCCTATAATTCTTTGCCTTCCAAGGCTTTCAATTAAGAAACTACCTTAGAAAACTATTTTCGCAAGCTTGGCAGGTATTTCCTTTGAAGCCTGAAAGAAACATCTATCATTGTAATAGATGTTTCTTAACTAAATAGGGATGATTCAACATGAGCCAGTCTGATTTTAATAACCCTTCCCCTTTTCCCCCTTACTATCCCGCACCACAGCAGCGTTCTTCCCTTGTTGGTTGCCTGCTCGCCATTTCTTTGGTGATGAATGTTTTACTAGGCGGATTTGCCTTTCTTGCTTGTTTGGGTGCAGCCGCGGTTGGGGGTGGAACTTCTACTGATTTTTCCTCTTCTACCCAACTTTCTGAAACCCACCATTCAGGCAGTACTACTTCCAAGGATAAAGTTGCAATCATCAACCTTGAAGGCGTTATTATGGAAGGCACACTTGGTTTTGTTCATAAGCAGATTTCTCAAGCTTCCAAAGATAAAAATGTTAAGGCGGTTGTTCTTCGTGTTAACAGTCCCGGTGGTAGTATCACCGCAAGCGATGATTTGCATCGTAGGCTGGTTGAATTAAAACAGGGTAACGATGCAAAAAAACTTCATGCTATGCCGCATCTTGTTGTTTCCATGGGTAGTTTGGCAGCATCGGGGGGGTACTATGTCGCAATGCCTGCCTCAAAAATCTTTGCAGAGCGCACCACCATGACCGGTTCTATTGGTGTTTATGCATCCTTTCCCAATGTAGAAGGCTTGAGCAAGCAGATTGGTGCAGGGATGATTACCATTAAGCAGGGCGAAATTAAAGATAGCGGTTCGCCATTTAAAGAGATGGGGGCCAAGGAAAGGCAGGTTTGGCAGGATATGGTTGATCAATCTTACAACCTGTTTATAAAAATCGTTGAAGATGGCAGGCCTGAACTTAAAAACAAATTTCTCGAAAAGATTACCATTGATCCGTTGCAAGCTGGCCCTGGCCCTAAAATCGAAGGCAAGACCTACACACGTTATCGTGCTGATGGCGGAATTTTTACAGGCGATCAAGCGCTTAAGTATGGTTTGATAGATCAGATAGGGACCCTTGAAGATGCAGTTGCTGAGGCTCGCAAGCTTGCTGGTCTTTCCGAAGATAATAAAGCGATCCGTTACGAAAAACCCAAGTCTTTCACTGATTTGTTTTTGGAAGTTCGTTCGGGTAAAAATTCCCCGCAAGCCTCCTTTAACTTTGCCAACCTTCCCGATGCTTTAATGCCTAGGCTCTGGTATTTGGCCCCGGGTTCCGAGCTTTCTGGGATATCCTCTATTCTTTCTAATCCTTAAGCTGATTACCAAGAGTCCACTTATTTATTTGATTAAAACCTGCGATTTATGATGAGCTTCCTCAACATTGGGGAGGCTTTTTTCATGCCCATTACAACCATTAAAATCCCTTTTATTGTTACTTTTGTCTTTCTGAAACTTAAATTATTAAAATTAGTCTAAAGTTTTGTTGTTTGTGCGAACTCTTTCCCTGTTTATGACGTATATACTTCTGACGGCAGGGAAAAACACTTTCTAACGCAGGTTAGAATCTCATCTCTGACAAGGTTTTTGCTCTCTTCTTTGGATGCTAGGATTTTGTTTAGCATAAGAACAAAGCGTTGCCCAAAGTCAAAGGTTTTTCTCTGGCTCAATTGTAAATTACAGTGGTTTCTTTTTAAGAGACTTTAAGAAATAGAGGTGGATCATGGCTAGAGTAGACGCACTATTACAATTGCACAAAGTATTAATAGCCCGACGCACAGACTTGCGTGCCAAGTTGCTGGGCGATCTTGATTCCCTGCATTTTAGCGATGGGCGTGACAGTGCAGATGAGGCTTTTGATGCAGGCAATGAAGAAGTTAACTGCCAACTTGCAGAACTTGAATCGGATGAGTTGTCCCAGATTGAACGGGCTTTGGAAAAGTTAAAGAAAGGCACTTACGGGACATGCGAATCTTGCAGTAAGAAAATTCCTGTAGGCCGTTTGCAAGCTCTTCCTTACAGCACCTTTTGTATTTCTTGCAAAAAAGAAATGGAAGAAGGTCATGGCTGGGATACCCAAAGCAGCCGCAGCAATGCAGGTTGGGCGAAGATTTCAGATCGCACATTAGGGCTGGTGGATAGCATGGAATCGGTGAACTTGGCAGATTATGAATCCTAAGGTTCTCGGTTGGAACTTTGATAAATTTTCCTGGCTTGGGAATAATTTCCTGAGCCAGGTTCGTTTTATAACGAATAGGTAGGGCAGGAACTTTCCTGAAAACCGCTCACTTTTGCAATCTTTCTTAAATTCAGCGTTAGAATTGTACAGTTACTTTACGAGGGTTCTTTTCCCATTCGGGATTTTGAATTCCAACCTTTCGCCTTCGCTTCGAAACTTGGGGACTATTATGAAATCAGTCATGTTGGCCCTTTTCTTGGGTGGTTGTGCGTTTTGTGGTGGGATTGTTGGAACCAGATTTCAGAATGGCGCTGGTCTTTATGCCGATGGCGATAATAAGGTTGCAGTTCCCCCTGGTGAATCGGTAAGACTGGGCGAACGATTTGAAACGGTTTCTCGAAAAATTTCGCCTGCAGTGGTTTCTGTTGAAGCTCTGAAGCCTGGAAAAAAAGGCAAATCAGTTGATGAGTCAGGCTCGGGCGTGCTAATTCGTGTCCCTGGTCAGGCAGGCGTTTTTGTTATCACCAATAATCATGTTATTTCACAATCCCAGCCCCAGCAGATTACCATCACTCTTCATGACAACCGAATTCTTCATCCTGTTCAAGTTTGGTCTGATCCTGAATCTGATATCGGGTTGCTTAAGCTTGAAGATATTGAATCGCTTGTGACTGCGCCTTTGGGGGATAGCGAGCAGGTAAAAGTCGGGCAATGGGTGCTTGCTTTTGGTAGCCCATTTGGTTTGCACCAAACCGTAACGCACGGAATTATCAGCGCCCGCGAGCGCGGTCAGGTCAGTTTGGGAAATACCATTCGCATCAAAGATTTTCTGCAAACAGATGCAGCTATTAATCCCGGCTCCAGCGGTGGCCCTCTCGCAAATATTGATGGTGAAATCATCGGGTTAAATACTGCGATCGCATCGCATAGTGGCAACAATAGCGGGGTTGCCTTTAGTATTCCCATCAACATGGTTAAAAAAGTGGTGCGGAATCTTTTGGATAAAGGTGTGGTTTCCCGAGGATACCTTGGCCTTCAAGTTGCGCCTTCTTTTGAATCTGCAGATGCGCAAAAGCTTGGGTTGGAAAGATTGCAGGGCGCATTGGTTGAGTCCATTTATCCTGAAACCCCCGCTGCGCTTGCTGGTATCCGAAAAGGGGATGTGGTCTTGCAGATTGATAATGTCGTGATTCGCAATGAAAACCACTTCATTAATGTTGTTAGTTCCATGGATCCGGGTAAGACGATCAAGCTTAGAATCTGGCGTGAAAGAGTTTCGAGGGAAGTTAATGCTGTTTTAGGAGATTGGAATACAGCGCAAGCAAAGCTTAAAGTAAGCCAATAAGAAAGTGGGGCATCCTACCCCTTATTAGCTTCCTTGCCAAAGCACCTGCAATACTAAAAAGCATTTGTTGGTTTTCGGGATGATAAAACCAATGCTTAATTATTTCGATTGAACTTATGTAATACGCTTCGTCAGACAATGCAAGCATTCTATTTTAAAATTATAAAGAAATACAATTTAAGATATTAATCATGTTAGTAGCTCTTCATGCCCACAGCGTCACGCACTAGGTCGATGGTGGCCCGAGCTTCTGCTCTGGCCTTTCTTGCCCCATCCCTCAAAATTTCCTCTACAACACCGGGGTTTGCAGCTAATTCTTTGCGCTTGATGCGGGCTGTTTCAAAATAGGTGTTGATCTTGGCAAGCAGCAATTTTTTCGCTTCGCCATACCCCATTCCGCCCGCTTGATATTTTTCAGCAAGCTGTTTTTTTTCTTCTTCCGATGCAAAGAGTGAATAAAGAGTGTAAACATTGCACTTCTGGTGATCCTTGGGGTCTGCAACCGGCGTACTATCGGTGACGATGCTCATCACTTTTTTTTCCAGGGCCTTTCCTTCAGCGAATATTTCGATGGTGTTGCCATACGATTTACTCATTTTCTGCCCATCAATGCCCGGAACTTTCGATTCTTTATCGAGCTTATATTCTGGGATCGGAAAAATATTGGCGTAGGTGCGGTTGAACTTTCCTGCGATGTCCTGAGTCATTTCCACATGCTGAATTTGATCTTTTCCTACGGGAACCAAGGTCGAACGATAAATTAGAATATCAGCTGCCATGAGGATGGGGTAGTAGAACAATCCGACGCTGGCATCGATACCTTTTTCGACTTTTTCTTTGAAGGAAACAGCTCGTTCCAAAAGGCCCATGTTGGTGACTGTGGAAAAAATCCAAGCCAGCTCTGTAACTTCGGGAACATCGGATTGCCTGAAAAAGATTGCTTTCTCAGGATTTAAGCCTAGTGCCAGGTAATCAAGTGCGACATCGGAAGTGTTTTCCCGCAAGGTTTTGGCATCATGGATGGTCGTAAGAGAGTGATAATCCGCAATAAAAAGGAAGCATTCTGCGCTATGATGGAGTTCGATATGCTGCCTAACTGCGCCAAAGTAATTTCCCAGATGAAGTTTGCCCGAGGGTTGAACGCCACTGAGTATGCGTTTTTTTGGCTGATTAATGCTCATGACGGGGCTCCTTATGGTGTATAAAGAATTAGTTTAATGTTCAGAGACAGTTTTGGCTCGTTTTCTTGAATATTTATGGCGTAGGTATTGCGAAGCCAGAGGTAATTGATGAATCACGAAACAGATATGTTGGTCGCAGCTTTGAGAAAAGTTGTGGCTTCTGGTGGGGAACATTTATTGTTTAAGGTTTCTAAGCAGGAAGGCTTATTTGCATCGAAGACGGGGCTTGCGGCAGAGGTTGCCCAAAATGCTTTGGACAGGCAATTCATCGAGTTGGTGCGTAGTGAAGGGGAGGGGAAAAAATTATGCCAGTGGGTGAAAATAACCGCAAAGGGCATTCGTTTTCTTCATGAAAGAGAATCTCCGGTGCGCGCTTTGGATGAGGCTTTGAGTTTGCTGAAGAAGGAAAAAGAATCCACTGCGGTCGGGGTGGTGCGAATGCAGGAAAGGCTTGAGGAAATATCTGAAAAACTTTTGCAAGAGGCTAGTCATTGGACTCAGAAAATTGAATCGCTTGAAAAGCGAATTCTAGATGCGTTGGACCGGCTCGAGCAAGCTGGCCCTTTGGTGCCTCCGGGTTTGCTGAAAGAAGTTCCTTGGTCGATTGAGGTAGTGCGATATTTGCAATGGCGTAGGGGCGAGTTGGATTCTGGGAAATGCCCGCTACCAGAGTTATTTGAGATGTTGCAGAATGCTTATTCTTATTTAGATTGCCCATCTTTTCATGATGGTCTAAAAAAGCTTTTTCAGGCACGGGTAATCAGGTTGGAGGGTGTTTCTGATCCTGCTTTGATGGATAAGCCAGAGTTTGCGCTTTTGGATTCGGGTCAGGTTTACTACTTTGCTTGTCGTTAACGAATTATGAAGAATCATCAATTATCTGCTTTTTAGTATCAATTTTTGAAGTAGTGCTGTCTACTATTCAAGTGGGATTCATTGCTAAAGAACATAGGATTATTTGATGAATATAGCGGTAAAGGATGCAATGGAGAGCAGAGAAAAAAAACAGATGATGCAGCCTTTTGAGGTTGATTCTGGTGTTATAGATTCAATCAACCGCGTTTGCGAAAATGTTTCCTCTGCTTTGCTAGGGAAATCAGAGGTCGTACAGCTGGCAATGGTTGCCCTTCTTGCAGAAGGCCATTTGCTGGTGGAGGATGTGCCAGGCATAGGTAAAACACTTCTTGCCCGGTCGATTGCAAAAAGCCTCTCTTGTTCTTTTAATCGTATTCAATTCACTCCCGATTTGTTACCCAGCGATTTGCTGGGAACCAGTGTTTTTCAGCAAAGCACCGGAGCCTTTGTATTTCAACCGGGCCCCATATTTTCGCAAATCATTCTTGCGGATGAAATCAACCGCTCAAGCCCCCGAACCCAGTCCGCATTACTTGAAGCGATGAGCGATCGTCAGGTATCGATTGATGGAAAAACTCGCCCATTAGGGCCACCCTTTTTTGTGCTTGCTACTCAAAACCCACGCGAGTTTGAAGGTACTTATCCCCTGCCCGAAAGCCAGATGGATCGTTTCATGATTCGGCTTTCTGTTGGTTATCCTGACAGAGCCTCTGAAAAGAAAATCTTGGTTGGGCATCGCAATGGTGAGCCCGTCGATGCTTTGAAATCAGTGCTTTCTAGCGAAGACCTTGTTGCTATCCAAGGCATGGTTTGCAAGGTTATAGTAGAAGACAGCATTGCAGATTATCTTTTGGATTTGATTGAAGCTACCCGCAGGCACCCTGATATTTTGCTTGGTGCCAGCACTCGGTCTGCTCTGGGTCTTTATCGTGCATCACAGGCGATTGCTCTGATGCGTGGCAGGGGCTTTGTGGTTCCAGACGATGTTAAAAATCTGGCAAAGCATGTGTTGGCGCATCGAATCATGCCAAGGTCTGCGGGTGGTTCCGGAGCGATTCGCGTTGCGGAGCAGATTTTGGGCGATATCCTTGATCGTCTGGTAGTTCCGGAATAAATAATGGTGGATTCAGCCTCTGCTTCTTTTGAGCAAGATAAAAACGCATTGGTTAAAGAGATCAAACCGCGCAAGCGTGCGCTCCTACCCCTTGGTAAAATATTCTCGCTGTTTTCTGCTTTGTTGGTCTTTATAGGTGTGTATAAAAGCATAAATCTTCTATCTTTGATGGGATATTTTTTATTACTTGCACTCTTTTTCAATGCGATGTTTGCCTCTAGGCGCCTTAAGTATGTTACGGTCAAGCGCTATTTTCCGGATCAGCTTTATGCCGGGGTTCCAGGCATTTATCAGATCGAAGTCAACAATGTTAAAAACAAGATAATACCACCTTGGTATCTTATCGATGCTTCTAGCGATCGGGGAAAGGGTTGGGCCATTCCTTCTCTTGGGGCGTATGCAAGGTATTATTTACAGTCGCGAATTCTGCCTTTACATCGGGGTAATCTGAAACTTGCTAAGTTGGAATTAAGAGGTAGTTACCCGTTTGGTTTGGTGCAAAAGCGCATATGGGCAGAGCAAAACGATGAAGTTCTCGTCCTCCCCAAACTTGGTTTATCTAGACCGAGTTCCTTGGAAAATTTCATCGCTAAGCTTTCTGCCCTTGATGATACGGGCAATATTGCACGATTTCATCCACTTGCGCAGGAAGAATTTCACGGCTTACGTGTTTACAGGCAGGGGGATAGTCCGCGTGCCATTCATTGGCGCACCTCTGCAAGGCGCGGCGAGCTCATGGTTCGCGAATTGGAAGATTTTCCGGGTGATGATTTACTGCTTGTACTTGATCTTGGTATAGGCAACAACATCGAGCTTGAATCCTTTATTAGTTTTGCTGCGACAGTGGTGCATGATTATTGCAGAGCTCGTGGAAACAGAATGGTGGTGTTGGTGCTGGCTGCGGAAGTTGCTCTTTTTGATGAGCGGGCAGAGTATGCATTTGGTGTAAAAATCTTGCAGCATCTCGCACCCGCTAACGCTTGTACCAGCGTGGCGGAATACCGCAATGCTTGTACCAAGGCCGCAAACGAGATAGAAAAATTAACCCTGCCTCCAGCAACTTTGGCTCTAAGGCGAATTAATTGTTCAGATTCATTTGAGCCATTGAAAGATAGGCTTGCGCCATTTCTTGATGCAAAAACTGCTCGTGAAAAAGGTTTCTACGAGCCTCCTTCCCTTATGGGGGAAGCTTGATTATGGATATTAATTCCATTGAGGAAAAGTCTTATTCAGAGTTGGACCCGCAATTACATTTTCTGGGCCATCTTGCCTTGGCACTTTCCACAACTTGCTTGTTGGAATCCGAAATGGCTTTTGTGCCTAGCTTGATTATGTTTTTACCTCTATTTTATGCCTTCCTTTGGATTTCGTACGTAAGCAAGGGGCGTAGAATTTTAGCGACCTCGGTCTCTAATTTCTTGGGCGTTCTTATTTCCGTGCTGGGCTGTTTTTGGGTTTTTTCCAAGATCTATAAAGATGTAGGCTCTCCGCAATCGTTGCCTATGCCTACGGCTCTGGTTCCTTTCGTTGGCCCCATTCTTGCTTTTTTAGTTATGCTTAGGCTTTTCGGACCCAAGGGCAGAAGAGATTTTTGGATTCTTCAGGGTATGGGTATGTTGCAAGTCAGCCTCGCTTGTGTTTTAACTACGGGCACAATTTTTGCGTTTCTTTTTTCCTCTTACCTTTTCTCACTGGTATGGATTCTAAAGCGCTACCAAGCTACTCGGGGCGAGGTGGAACTTTCCACCAACCCATTAGAATCAAGGCCTTCGCTTCGAAGCATGGGTCTATTTCCAAGCATTGGTTGGACTATAGTGCTTGGTGTTTTTAGTATTGGAATTTTTCTCGTCACTCCTAGAACTGATTCAGCCTCTTGGAACCCGTTGCTTAGGTTTGGCCAAATCCGGAGTACAGGTGGCGCAGGGGTTACTGGCTTTGCAGAGCAAATGAATTTAAATAAGACGGGCGAAATCGAACTTAATGAAGATATCGCAATGACGGTTTCGGTTACCGATATTGATGATAAACCTTATCTCGGACTGGCCTTTGATCAGCGCTGGCGCGGTGCGGTGCTTGAGCATTATGAAAATGGTGTTTGGAATCGAAGGGTCTTGCGAAAACCCGCTCCAAAAGCAGCTCAGAAAAAGCTACCTTACTTCGGCCCCGAACAACTGATCTTCAATTATGAACTAACCCCCAGAAAAGTCGGTGGCTTGTTTCTTGCTGACCCTATTCGTTTTAATTACAGTGATCCTGATGCTCGGCTACCCGTGCTTATTGACCCTCCTTATCAAGAGATGTCTTTTTTTTACGAGCAAGGCAGTACTGTTCAATATTCCATGGCTGTTTCTAAAATCAGACAACCCATGGGGTACAAGCAGGTTGTCCCCTCCAGAAATCAAGGTGAACGAAGTGTTGCTACACTCGATAACGAATTTCTCGGAGACCTTATCACCCCTAGGATTGGTGCACTTGAAGAGTGGACTCTCGGTGTTCTCGAATCCATCAAGGAAAATCCGCGTTATGGTTTGCAAAAGGTTACTTTCCCCAAGGGATCCGTTCGTGAGCAGGGCAGGCCTTCGATTGAAAGTACTTATCGCGAAGTAGTTGCACGAGCCCTAGCCAGCTACCTTTCTCAAAGTGGGGATTTCACCTATACCCTTGAGATTAAACGCGTTAATCCCAATGTTGATCCCGTCGTCGATTTTCTTCTAAATGTAAAAAAAGGGCATTGCGAACGCTATGCGTCCGGCTTGGTTTTGATGCTTCGTTCCCTTGGAATTCCTTCACGGGTTATCAAAGGGTTTCGTGGTTGTAATTATTCCGACAATGGTTCTTATGTTATTCGTAATAATCAGGCTCATAGCTG
>CAMDHK010000116.1 GCA_945897965.1 Candidatus Kuenenia stuttgartensis
GAAGATAGTTTCAGCTTCATGCCTTTGCTTAAGGGTGTTGATAAGCAGGTGCGGGAAAATTCGGTGAGTTGTGCTGCTTCAGGTATTCCTGGATTGCGACAAGGTGATTGGAAATTGATTCTTGCTCCAGATCCCAAACAAAACAAGGATAGCAAACTTGATGTGCAACTTTACAATCTTGCTGAAGATATTGGCGAAACTAAAAATCTAGCAGGCGAACAACCAGAGCGTGTGGCACAGATGAAATTGCTAATGGAAAAGCTAATCACTGATGGCCGCAGTTCAAATGGTACTAAGCAAAAAAATGATGTTGTTGTTACGCGATATCCCAAACCAACTACTGCGCTTAACAAAAAAAATAAAGCCACGAAGTAAGCAAACTGGCTCATCCAACTTGATTTATATCTGCGGGGCCTTTCAAGATTTTATTGATTTCTGAACATGCTTGCTCCAATCGTTCTTGAGGCGTTCCCTTTACCAATATGAATCTTCGTTTTGATTTTATCAGCTCTTCAAGAAAAATATCATGCATCCAACCACGGATAGATTCTCCATCGCGAACACCATCCTGTTCGAAAGGAGTTGCAATATCTGTAAGGATTACGAGATCGGGGCAGCGGTGGGAAAATGCAATAACTTCCACTTCGGGCGAGCGATCCTTCAAATAACGCCTATGCCAGATAGCTGTTGCAAAGGCATCGGTATCGCAAACCAGGACACGGTTGGCAAGCCTAGCAGCATTATTTTCAAGCCGGCATTGTTCAGTTGCAATCGTGATAAAATCAGAGGTGGCCCAATCATCATTAGTACCTTCTCTGATTTTTTTCTCGCTATAAGATCTACCAAACTCAGAAACCCAGTTAGTTTCATAAACTTTTGCTAGATCCCTCGAAAGTGTTGTTTTTCCAGTTGATTCCGCACCAGCCATCACCACCCTTATCGCATAATATTCCCTGACGGGTGGTTCCAAAAATTCCCAGTATTGCCAGGGATTGGTTCGAATCTGTGTAGCAGAGATGGGAACATTGATTCTGTTTTTATCCACGAGAACATGCTGTGCTCCAAGTAGCCTTGAAAATTCAGCGCCATAATCTTCAGAGGTAAAAACCACATCAGGAATGAACCCAAGCCATATCTTGGTCATTTTCGCCCACAGTGAAGAATCTGTGGGGTCATATATATCATCAATGACTTTGATAATTGCATTAGGGTGTATTTCCTGCAGCCAACCCTTCCTTAAATTGCCCTCGGGAATCTGATCACTTTTATGACATACAATCACATGAACTATATTATTTGTTTCTGATGCAGCATCGATTAAAAATTTATGCCCTCGATGGGGAGGGTAAAATTTACCAATCACTAAGGCAGTTTTAGCCATGGGTTTGACTCTTTGCAGCAATAATAGTTTTATTCCAAGAGTACCAACCAACAAAACACATGGAAAGATAAATGACATAAAGAGCAGATAAGAGGTACATGCCCCTATAAATTCCGAGACCAATTGTAAGCACATCAACAAGAATCCAGACAGGCCAAGACTGGATAAATTTTCGATTGAGCAACCATTGTGCAATTAAACTTAGTGAGGTCACCCAGGCATCGACTAGCGGGGCCGATCCATTAAGCCATGTCAATATCGCCCATAATCCCGCAGTAAAAGGAACAACCAAGAGAGCGAGAACTATACATTCTTTTTTTGGGGCATTAGAGACCTGTGGGCCATCTTGATCCGAGCCTTTGCGTAGCCATTGATTCCAGCCATGGATATTTAATGCGATGAAAATAACTTGGAGAATAGCTTCGCCAAAAAGTCGCTGCTGGAGAAATAAGATAAGGAAGCATGCACAACTGAGTATTCCCCAAGGGAAGTTCCAAATGTTTCTGCAAACAACTTGCCAAACGCAAACGATTCCAGTCAGGAAACCTGCAAGTTCCCAAGGCGAAAAAGTTTCTCGTATGCTGGTGATTAATTGATGTAAAGCTGAAAGTAGATCCATTTTTGTTCCATATAAGGAATGGTTAAGATTTTGATTCTAGATTAAACATTGGTGATATGAAACAAATTGATTAGATTTAATGTTATTTTTGGCCTCAGCATAAAGTTAAATGCTTTGAATTTGTCTTATTCCTTAAACCGAGTTAAAATAACAATTAAGAGAAAACTTAATTTTCCGAGCCTTCCTGTATGTTTAATATTTCTAACACTTTTACATTCCAAATGATGTCTGGAATTTTCATTTCTTTTTTAATTCCTGCTGCAGTAATTGCAGATGATACCCGCATGGATTTTTTTGAGAAGAAAATCCGGCCAGTTTTGGTTTCGCACTGTTATAAATGCCATTCCGCAGAATCTGCAGACAAGGGCAAACTTAAAGGTGCGCTCGCGCTGGATACTCGCAAAGCCATGTTAAAGGGTGGAGAAAGTGGGACCTCAATCATTCCCGGCAAACCTGCAGAAAGCCTGTTGATCAAAGCTCTAAAATACTCCGGGCTTGAAATGCCACCCGACCAGAAACTTCCACCTCAGGTGATAGCAGATTTTGAAAAATGGATTACAGATGGGGCTATTGATCCGCGCGAAGGTGATATTTTAATTAAGAAGCCTGGGCTTTCGATAGAAGAGGGTAAAAAGTTTTGGTCATTCATCCCACCCAAGAAATTTGATCTACCAAAGGTTCGACAAAATGATTGGTCATCTGATCCAATCGATTTTTTTATACTTTCGAAAATGGAAAATCAGAAGCTTACTCCTTCCCCCATGGCAAAAGGTGGTACCCTAGTCAGGCGGTTGTATTACGACCTTACGGGTCTTCCACCTACAGAAATCGAAACAGCAAATTTCCTTAAAGCTTTCTCTGAGAATCCTGCAAAGGCTAAGTTAGACCTGATCGATTCTTTACTTTCATCCCATCATTTTGGCGAAAAATGGGGAAGGCATTGGCTCGATGTCGCCCGCTATGCTGATAGCAATGGAAAAGATCGCAACATTTATAATTATCAC
Source organism: Candidatus Kuenenia stuttgartensis (assembly GCA_945897965.1). Lineage (GTDB taxonomy): Bacteria > Planctomycetota > Planctomycetia > Gemmatales > Gemmataceae > UBA969. Next base: position 3,005 of record CAMDHK010000116.1, read on the forward strand.
GCATGGCGTTATCGTGATTATGTGATCGATTCCTTCAATCGTGATGTTTCCTTTAGCGAATTTGTAAGACAGCAAATCGCAGGTGATTTGCTTCCCTCACATTCCCGCGAAGAGCGTGATCGGAATTTGATTGCCACGGGTTTCCTCTCATTGGGATCGAAATCTTTCGAAGAATCAAAGCCTGAAGTTTTTCGCATGGATGTAATTGATGAACAGATTGAACTTGTGAGTCGTTCGGTGCTTGGCCTTTCTGTTGGCTGTGCCCGTTGCCATAATCATAAGTTCGATCCCATTCCCACTGCTGATTACTATTCAATGGCAGGAATATTTAGAAGTACTCAACCTCTGTATGGTTACTCACCCAAGGGAATCAAAGCGACGGCATTTGCCCACACGGAACTTCAGGCAATCGGGCCAGATGCGGAAAAATTGGGTCCCGCAGGACTAGCTTACTTTGCAAAGCTTCAAGAACTAACATTGGCTCAGAATATTTCCCGGTCAGACCGTTACAGAGTTGTCCGTCGTCTATCCGCTGCCAAGATCGACATCAAAAAACCAGATGCCGACAAGGTAAGACTTGAGGCAGATATTTCTAAGATGGAACAAGAGATCAAAGATTGGGATGTGAAAGTAAAGGCTAATGAAGCTGCACTGCAACTTGCGATGGATAATCCGCCTAACATGCCTGGTTGGGCGATGGCGGTGCGCGAGCGTGAAAAAGCTGAAGATTGCAAAATTCATGTCCGGGGTGAGACTACGAACCTTAAAGAAACCGTGCCTCGAGGCACATTGCAAGTTATTTCATTTACGGATAATCCATCAATCCCCAACCATCAAAGTGGCAGAAACGAATTAGCTGCCTGGCTGACTGATCGCAGAAATCCATTAACTGCCCGTGTTTATGTAAACCGTGTTTGGCAGCATCTTTTCGGTCGGGGTCTGGTTTCAACGCCTGATGATTATGGGGTCAATGGTTCGAGGCCATCTCATCCCGAATTGCTGGATCATCTAGCGCTACAATTCATCGATCAAGGATGGTCAACGAAGAAATTGATCCGTGCATTGGTGCTTAGCAGTACTTACCTTCAAGATGGCGCCGATGAATCGCAAGGTAACGGAAAATCAATCGACCCTGATAATATTTATCTTTCTTACATGCGCCCGCGCAGGCTTGAAGCCGAATTATTACGTGATGCCATCATGCAGGTTGCTGGCACTCTTGATCGGGCGCAATTAGCACCCGAAAAGGCTTTCCTTGCAAAATACAATCCCTACAAGGAAGATGAATATCGTACATTCCAGCCATTATTCACCCCTGAACAGATTGAAAATCCGCACCGCAGCGTGTACTTACCAGTAGTGCGTGGAGTGCTTCCAGAAATTTTTGGGTTGTTTGATTTTGCATCTCCGGATAGATCGACTGCGCAGCGTGAAGAAAGCATTGTTCCTGCGCAATCCCTTTATTTCATGAACAATGAATGGGTTATCAAACAAGCGGGATTATTGAGCGGGCAATTATTAAAGGATGATAAACTTGATGATAAAGGGCGAATCAAAACAATTTATCGCAGGGCCTTTTCCCGCGAACCTTCATCACTTGAAATCAATAGGGCCTTAGATTATCTAAACCAGCCTGAGTTATTACTGCCCGATTCAAAATCCAAGAAGCAACCCGATGCTATGCAGCTTCGAAACGAACGGCTTACAAGTTTCTGCCAGATTGTTTTTGCTTCAGCAGAATTTCGCTTTGTAAAATAAGCAAACCTTCAGGGAATAGCAGTATGAATAATAATTTCTTTTCGAGAAGGCAGATGCTAAAAACAGTATCTGCAGGGTTTGGTTACACTGCACTCCAAGGCATTGCAGCACAAGCTGCAGCAAATGAAACAAAAGAAATAAACCCTTCTGGTCCGCTTGGGGCTAAAAAACCACATTTCCCCGCCAAGGCCAAAAGGGTGATCTTCCTTTGCATGCGTGGTGGCCCTTCGCATATGGAGACATTCGATCCCAAGCCAAAATTATCAGCAGACAATGGCAAAGCATCCAAAAACCAAAACAGTAAACTTCTGGGATCCCGTTGGAAGTTCAGCAAGCATGGCCAAAGCGGCATTGAAATTGTTGATCTTTTGCCCGAGACCGCCAAACATGCAGATAAACTTTGTATTCTCAGAGGTATGCATACCGATAATGAAAATCATCCACAAGCCTTAGAACAGATGCATACAGGAAGCTTTCAATTCGTAAGGCCTTCGCTTGGTTCATGGACGCTTTACGGCTTGGGTACTGAAAATCAAAACCTTCCCGGTTTCATTTCTATCAACCCGCTGACCTCGCTTGGTGGATTGCGTTATTACTCCAGCGCCTTCCTTCCTGCTGCAAACTCTGCAACACTGCTTGGTGATGCTAACCGCCCAATCCGTAATCCCGTAATAGGAAATGTATCCAACAACAGGCTTGCCCCAACTGGCCAAAGGCAACAGTTAGATCTTTTGCAGGAAATGAATCGTGAACTTTTGGACAAGGAAAAAGATTCTAGAATTGAAGGTTTGATCCAATCCTATGAACTTGCATTTCGTATGCAGGATGCCCTTCCCAAGGTAATGGATGTTGCAAGCGAAAGTAAATCAACCTTGGCAAGGTTTAATGCGGATGAAACTTTCGGCAGGCAATGCCTACTGGCAAGGCGCTTTGCAGAGGCTGGGGTTCGCTTCATTGAAATCACGCACACAGATTGGGATCATCATGGATTCCTTACTGGTGGCATGACCAAAAATTGTGCAGCCATTGATAAACCAATCGCAGCTTTGCTTGAAGACCTGGATAATCGTGGCATGTTGGAAGATACTCTAGTGATCTGGGGCGGTGAGTTTGGTAGAACCCCTGACGACCCGACCACCGATGGGCGGGGGCACAACAACAAAGGGTTTTCTATGTGGCTTGCAGGGGGCGGTGTTAAACAAGGCATGGCATATGGCGCCACCGATGAGCATGGCTACGAAGCTATCGAGGGAAAAGTTCACACGCATGATTTGCATGCAACAATACTGCATTTGCTGGGATTGGATCACGAAAAACTTACTTACAAATATGGTGGAAGGGATTTCCGCCTTACCGATGTGCATGGCAAAGTGGTGAAGGATATCCTCGCCTAACCGTTCAATGTACCGATATAGCGGCTATGATTATTCGATCACCAAGCTGCCATTCATCACCATCCAATGCCCGGGGAAGGTGCAGATAATCGGGTAATTACCCTTCTTTTCAGGCGCTTTGAAGTAAATCGTGAACTTGTCTAAAGGCATTACCACATCCGTGTGAACGATCACATCCGTACTATCAGGAACATAATGGCGCACAATCGCCAAGGGGTCACTGATCAATTGGTTTGCGAGCATCCCCACTGCGGGAAGGGTTCCCGGCTTGATGATTGCTAGGTTATGGGGAACCACATCCGGATTTTGAAACGTAAGCGCAAGCAATTCACCAGGCTTTGCTTTGATCAAGTTTGGAGCGAACGAAAGATTCGGCCCCGCTGCTACAGTTATAGGCCGGGTTCCCCCAATAGGATACTTCCACTTGTTAGGGTTGGTTTTCACCGCAACCGCAAGGTCTGCATGAATGGGATGCGGGCGGATGACTTTCTGCGTTGGTTGGTACCCGGGGAAGGATGTGAAATCCTTATCGAGTTCATGCACAGTTGCAAAAAGATGAACCGGTGCTCCAGGCCCAACTTTCAGATGTAACAAAAGCTGATTCACAGGCTGCAATTCAGGAATTTCGATAAAGATCGATTTGCCATCCCCAAGCACATGCACATTGGGCGTATCTAAAACATCATGTCCGCGAAGCCCAAAATGCGAAGGAGAATATTCAGCAGATCCATAGGTGGGCGAGTAGCGATAGTTCCATGCCAATGCCAGCCTGCTGGTGGTTTTTGAAATAATCTCACGATCAACAGGCGAGCTAAAGCGAAGAAATATACCGTTGGCGTGGGAGTGAATCGCTGTAGGAAGCTGCACCAGATCGCCCGTGTAGCGAACGCGCTGGAAACACCCTTCGTTCTTTGCATAAGTGCCCCAGCCCTGCATACCCGCAACATAAAGCTGACCATCGATAGGGTGAAATTTACCCCGGTGTGCACCAGAGTTGAATTCACCCGGAAGAGGTACCACAGCGCCCTGGGGTTTGCCATTCACTTCATCACGAAGGAGCAGCATGTGCGAGCACGCACCAAAGGAGAAGTGAACCATAAGGTTTTTAAGTGGGCCCCATTTATCAGAATCAACAGCGATCTGCCCACCAGAAGAATTATCGATACCACGGGGAAGGTAAATAAGAGGAAGGTCTGGGGGCATTTTATTGCGAGGGCCGCCCGCACCATAAAACCCATCTTTGCGGATTTCGCAAATCATGGAACTTGGAGTCCAATCACCTTCAGAACAGGGGACAGTGAGTTTGCCATCGGGGGTGAGGCCGATCCCATCAGGGTTACGAAAACCAGTTGCGATGATCTCTGCCGTCTTGCCATCAGGGGAAACACGCACTGCACCTTGGTTACTGGAGGCAAAGCAGAAACTGCCATTCTTTTCACGCACCAAACCACAAATGAAATCATGCCCCGAGGGTGAAGTTTTATAAGCGTTGGAAAAGCATTCATGAAAATCATATTCACCATCGTTGTTAAGGTCATACAGCTTAGTGATCTGATCACGCCCAAGAACATAGGGAATATCATCATGAACAATCATCCCCAGAGCATGGTGCAAACCAGAAGCGACCCTGCGCCAAGTTACAATACTGGATAATTTATCAAGCCCTTCAACCCGCCAAACATCTCCCTGCATAGTGCAAACAAGGCCTGTGCCATCAGAAAGAAAAGCGAGATCGCCCGGAAAGAAAGGCAGCCTAGAGGGGTTTTCAAAAGGCACTTCAATCGTATCGATGGCATAGGGGGTGCCGGTGCCGAGAGTGATTTTTCCTTGAATTTTTTGGGGGAAGCGAATCGGCCCACCCTTTAACAGTGCCTCAAGAGGATGACCTTTTCTAGGTGCTACCTCTCTAAAAAACTTACCATCTTTCACCCAAGGCGAATCAAGATATTCAACACCATCGATTGCGTAAGAAAATAGCACACGGTTGCCATGAAGGTGAAAGCCGTGGTAGGAAAAAGTTTTTCCTGGCTTGTTGGGCAATGGTGGAGGCAGCATGGTTCCTGCGGGTTTAATACCATCCATAAACCCATGGCGGATGCTCGAGAAAGAAAGGAAGCCTCCCTGCCAAAGCGATTCATAGTTAAGGTTTTCAGGGTTGAAGCAAGTAGCAAGTTCGCCTTGTTCGCCAAGGAGAACAGCAATGCCTCTTGGGACCATAACTCCAGGAGCACGGAATATGCCGCTCATAACTCTTCCAAGGTCTGCCTTATTCCAGTTGCTGCTTTTCCAAGTTTCTTCGTTTTGATTGCCCCAATGGCCATGTTTACCACTATCAAGCCCGGGGAAAGCTTCAACCAAAAGTGGGCGATCCGTCTTTGCTGCAAAATAATTAGCCTGCTTAACATAAAAATCGTAAAGCCTTTCACGATTGACAAACGCTTCCCACAAAGGCGAAGCAGCTTTATCAATGGGTTCGCGGGTGTATTCAAAAGTAGCTGGTTTCATGGCTGCCATCTGCATTTGAGGCATCAGGCCAACAGCTTTAGGATCCTTGCCGAGATCAAGCAAAAATTTTACCAGGTCGCGCCTTTCATCGGCAGTCATCGCCTCTGCAATACCCGCAGGCATCAAACTGCCCACCTCTTTGATTTCTTCAATCTCATCACGCTTTAGTTTAATTTCTTTGGCAGTGGAAGCTTCCCGAAACATAAGTTCTACAGGGGTTTCTTTCACCTTGTAACCCTGCAGCACCTTCCCCGAAGAAGTGATAACGCTGTAGGCACGGTATTCATCCTTGATCTGTCTGGAAGGCCAAAGCACACCCTCTACAATTTCATGTGGCTTGATACAGTTAGCGATTGCGGTGAGTTCGGGGCCAACCTGCCCGCCCTGCAAACCAACCTTATGGCATGAAACGCAAGCGTATTTTGCAGAGCTAAAAACCATCGCACCCCGAGCACTGTTACCTTTAGCTTGGGCCTCGCTTAAAATGCTTTTAACAAGATCTTTATTGTAGGGTATTTGCTTGTAAGATACCAAACCCGGTGCTGCAGCAGCAGGTGGAGGTGTTGGTAACTGTGATACCTTGCGGGCTGGGACAGGAGTTCTTGGCGTTGGTTTTTCTGCTCCTTTTTCCTTCTTCATCTGTTTTACAAGCCAATCAAGGCCATCGAGATTATCGCGAAGGGTAAGCTCTGCATCGTAATTGGTATGGCCTAATATACCGATAGGGCCTTTGTAACCCGATTTCAAAATCATATTCAAAAGCTCGAGATCTTTTTCGCCCTGACCCAGTTGCAGAATCTTACGGTTTTGCTTATCGCCCATGCGATCCATACCGTTAATGTTCACACAGAAAAGCCAAGGTTGAATGCGTTTGAACAAAGGCAGAAAATTATCGATGTGATCGTGTCCATGGTGCAGGTTATAGACAATGCCCACATTGGTTTCTTTGATTTGCTCAAGGATTTGCGCCTGATTTTCGGGCTCGCCAAACCAGCCGCCATGATTGTAGAGGCCTACACTGCAACCGATTTTCCGGGCAGCTTCTGCAATAGGTCGGATTTGATTGCAAGCGGCTTGTACTTTGGTCGCCTGATCCTTGCCCGGTGCGGGGTCGCCCATCGAGACCCAAAGTTGGGTATGAATCTTATTGCGTTCGAGTGCTTCAAGAATCTTTTTCGCTTGCGGGTTGAGGGATGCAGGAAACCAGAATGCGCTAAGCTCTACGCCATTCTTTTTGAGTTCTGCAATTTCCTGATCGAAGGTGGGGATATGTTCATCACGCCAATCGTAGGCAAATTTGGTGAACCCAAGATCCTTTAGCATCTTGGCCCGATCGACAGGATTGCGTTTCTTGGAATCGAATGGAACGATGCACCAAGCCATCAGGTTATCTTTACGGAAAAGCACATCAGGGGAAGGTTGCTCTGTTGGTTTGCCTTGGGAAGTTAGAGCAAGGGAAATCATTAACAAAAGTGAAGCGCTCATGGTTTAAAGCCCAAATCTAGAAAATTAAAAGAATCAATCTGTAATGATAGCTTGGAAGTGAACTGGCTGCAATGAAGTTCAGGAGGAAAGCAAGATGATCCAAAATATTGCGAACTCGGGTCAAATTTAGCAGAATGGATTGATCTTAACGCCTACGAAAACAAGAAGATTTGCAGAAGATGGGTGTTTTTTTCTTAGATGCTTGCAATCACATGTTATTTTGTCGTATGCTAGAAATACGTTCGCTCAATTATAATTACTATCCATAAATCAAAGGAAAGTTCCACCGATGTTTCATTTCTTGAATTCAAACTTAGGGTTTAATCGAACTTATAACTCTAAGAAAAAACTTTATTCCAACAAACCTTCGCTTATGCGCCTTGAACAACGGGTGACCCCTGTTGCAGGCACCGGCACTGGCGTGCCTACCATTCTTACCGAAGGCACTGCTCTAGTTACTGAATATCATTTGAATTACCCTAGCAATCCAACCTCGGGTTCGACACATGAAATTGTTGATGATCCTGCCAATGACAATAGTTACTGGATTACCGGGATGAGCATGGATTATGTCGTTCATTACTATGGGAATACCAATACTGCTCAGTACTTTCAGATGCCCATGGGAAGCATGCCACATGGAATAGTCTTTGATCCTGCGGGTAATCTATGGGTTTCCTTGGAGTATGCAGGGCAGGTGGTAAAGCTTGATCAAACCACTGGCGCCATCTTAGTTAGCGTTGATGTCAACATCCAAGCCAGCCCTTCTTCCCCGGTGCCTCTTAACCCGCACCCCCATGCCATTGCTATTGGCGCTGATGGTGTAACCATTTGGTTCACAGGCAAAAACACCAGCACCGTAGGTAAAATCAACCCTGTTAATGGGGCCATCACTTCTGCTTCAACTGTAACGCATTATAACTTACCCACTGTAGCAGCTACGCCAATTTATCTTGAGTTGGGAACCGATGGCAACATCTGGGGAACGGAACTAACAGGGAATAATATTTTCCGCGTTACCCCAACTGGAACAGTAACTGAGTTTGCAATTCCTACCTATAATAGTAGACCAATTGCCATTAAAGTTGGGCCACCGGGAGACCCTTACCTTTGGTTCACTGAAGAAGCGGGAAATAATATTGGGAAAATCAGTTACAGCGGTGTGATTGAAGAATTCCCCGTTCCTAAATCACAGTCGAACTCTATTCTTGCAGGTTTTGCTTTTGACGCGCAAGGTAACCTTTGGACCCAAAGCTATGTTAACCAAAATAATCTTCCACCCACTGGCCCTGATTACATTGTACGAATGGGTAACACCATTCTTAATGCGCCCAATGGTGATATTTCATCAGTCCTAGTCACCCGCTATCAAGTGGAAAGCGAAGGCACAGTATTTCATCGCATCGTTCTTGGCGATGATGGTGACATGTGGTTTACCGAATTAGCTCTTAACAACATCGGCAAAGTAAAAATTGTTCCCAATCCTGCACCATTGCTCGCAGCAACCACGCCTACATCCGGCGAATCAAGCGTTACCCTTTACAACTCCAGCACTGCAGCAAATCTGGGTTTTGTTAACCCTTTCCCTGGATTCACAGGCGTTATTAACACCGCAACTGGAAGCTTTAGCAACAATGGTATAGCTTACACCGTTGCTGCAGCAGGCCCTGGTGGTGGCCCTGCAATCGCCATCGTTAACACCCAAACTGGCGAAGTGACCAAATCCTTTTTTGCCTACAATCCAGCCTTCTCTGGTGGCGTGACTATTGCCCTCGCTGATTTCAATAACGATGGAGTGCTAGACTTAGTGACAGGCGCAGGCCCTGGTGGTGGCCCGCAAGTTAACATCTTCGATGGTTCGAATTTCTCCCTCATCAAATCTTTCTTTGCGTTTGATTCCAACTTTAGGGGTGGTGTCAATGTTGGTGCTGGCGATATCAACCAAGATGGTTCGATGGACATTGTAGTAGCGGCTGGCGCTGGCGGTGGCCCCGAAGTTCGCGTCTTCAATGGCGCAACACTTGCAGTTATCAGCCAATGGTACGCTTATGAATCAAGTTTCTCCGGTGGCGTTACTGTTGCAGTGGGCGATTTGGGAGATGACGGCGTATTTGAAGTGGTCACTGGCGCAGGTTCAGGTGGCTCGCCTTTGGTAAAAGTTTTTAACGCCAATACTGGCGCTTTTATCACTCAGCTCCTTGCCTACGCAGACTCCTTCAAGGGAGGAATTAGTGTGGGTATCAACGATGGCGATGGCAATGGCACGCTCGACATCATCACCGGTGCTGGCCCTGGCGGCGGCCCGCAAGTGAATGCTTTTGATTACCCGACCTTGGATCTACTATTCTCATTCTATAGTGGCGACAGCTCCAATACCAAGGGCGTAGTAGTTGGCAGTATAAATGGTTAAAGTCTCTGGTATTTAAACTTCAAGAAGCCCGTGGGAGCTTATTCCCCACGGGCTTCTTTTTT
>CAMDHK010000117.1 GCA_945897965.1 Candidatus Kuenenia stuttgartensis
AGGCAAATCAAAGCATCCACTTGTTCAGTAACTCGCATGGTAGCTAACTCCGCAGCCATCGAGCTGCCAATTCTTCCTGCAAGCATTGTTGCTGCAAGCACCGGGCCAAGTTCTTTGATCACGGAAACATTAATGATCTGTCCGATTTGGGTAGCCATGCCTAATGCTTGAAACTGGGAATAAACTTGGATTGCCATCACCATACCAATGAACATACCGGTAATAGCAACCACGGGAACGCTTTGCACACCAACTCTGAAGCAAATGGGAATCATGGTACCGGCTGAGGGCATTTTAATAATCGTTGCAAGTGAAAGGCCAGAAAAAGTAGTAAAATCTCCCAAGGCAGCAAATGCCTGTGAGACTTTATTTAGAGCAGATTTAAATTCTTTTCTTAAAGCTTCAGACATCCTGCCTCCCAAAAGCCCCGGCAATCCATGCCGAAATACTATCGTATCTAGAAGATCGGCACAGTCAGGCCTTGTATAAGCGCAGAAAAAGAGGGAGAGGAAAAAGGAGGACGAAGAAGGTGAAGGTTGTAGGGGTTATACTGGTTATTCTGGGTTGTTAGAAAAAGGGGGTGTGTTGCCAGCGCCTAACTGGACCCAGATTTTTCGTTGTGGATCCCAGGCCAATCCGGAAAAGTTAGCGGGGTTGGAGGTTCCGGAGGGAGTGGAAGTAAAGTTTCCATCGAAGTTGCGCTTATTCTTTAGCATCATGAGCTCTTGCCTGCCTGCAATAAAGACAAAGAATGCGAGTAAAATGAGTATGTAGTTCGAGGAAAAGAGCCCAAGCAAGACGAGAAAGATGGCGCCCAAATTGCCTAGGGTTACAGAAATTACCGTGGCATTGGAAAAGCCTACCGCAAGGTTTAGCAAAGCCCTGAGAACCCGCCCACCATCCATGGGGAAAATGGGGAGTAAGTTAAAAATTAAGAGTCCCAGGTTAGAAAACATGAGCATTTTCAAGTAATGATTTAAGCTGCCTGAAAGAGAGTTAGGGGGAGTAAGATTTTCGAAATCAAAAGGAGCTGCGGAAAAATTAAAGCAGATAGGTAATAGTAGAAGAAAGATTAGCAAATTAACAGCAGGCCCTGCGAGAGAGATTACCAATTCTTCAAAAGGATCTTCGCTCATTCTTTCAAGGCGTGCGACTCCTCCCATGGGATAAATAGTTATATCTCGGGTTTGGATTCCAAAAATTCGGGCAGCAAAAGCATGTCCAAATTCATGAAGGATGACACAGAAAAAAACCGCAAAAAGTAACAGAACTTCTAAAATACTATGAAATAAAGATACCTCTTTAAGATTCGAAAAGAGATAAAAAATAGGTAACAACCAAAAGGCTGGATGGATGTAAACACTTATGCCAAATGGGGATCCGAGTTTGATAGTTGTAAACATAATATTATTATTGCAAAACTAGAGGGTACAGGCGGAATAATTTTTAAAAAAACCATCAGAAATATAGTTTTTATGTGAACTTTTTCCCCTCTCAGACTAATAAGATTATGTGTAAGCAAAGATGCAAAACTTGTGCAGGTCCGGAACCCTGCCGAGTTCTATTTCTGGTAAATCACCTTAATAAGGTGGCTATCAGGGGTACATCAATAGCTTAAAGCTTAACCTCTAGGAGGCGGTACCCAAAAGGGAAGTTCTGGCCGTTCTCTCTTCCTTTAACATTAGGGAGGGCCTAGTCATGAAGCGCAATCCAGGAAAAAAACGGAAGCAGCAGCTAATTCAAGTTTGGTCTTTTGATCAAACTATAAAAGCTCTGCCTTACCTTCTTGAAGTTATACGCTCGTTGCGAGAAAACTACTTGGCAATGCAGTTTGCCAACCACCGTTTAACCAAGATTGGTCAGCGCCTAGGGCGACCAGATCGATCTGTGTTCATAGCAAAGCAAGAAGCTCAGATGGATTCTGAAACTGCGAGCTCAAAATACAATCAGGATGTTGCAGAGCTCGAGAGCATGGGCATGTTTGTGGCTTCGCCGGGAAATGGAGTGGTTGCAATCCCTTTCATCGAGGAGGAACAATTAGCATGGTTTATCTTGGAACTTTATCATGAAGATCATGTGGTAGGATGGCGCTATCAATCCGATCCACTAGATACCCGCAGGGCCATATTGCCAAAGCATAAAGGCACTACTTGACTCTGCCTAAGATACAAACAAAAAGCCTTTGCAGGGTAATCCATGCAGAGGCTTTTTTTGGTATTTTGGGAGGTTAATGTAACAAGTCGCCTAGGAAGACTCCAGCGATGGAAAAGTAAATAACGATTCCTGTAACATCCACAAAAGTTGCAACGAAAGGGCTTGATGCAATGCCCGGATCAACGCCAAAGCGGTCAAATACAAGTGGGAGCATGGAGCCAACCACGGTGCCCCACAAGCAAATTCCTGCCACAGAAAAACCAATCACTGCTGCAAGTTTCCAGCGATCAACGGAAGGCGTGATCAACGAGCAACCCTTGGGGAATTCGTAAACAAGCTGCCCATCTTGGAGGGAGGGCTCCTTTAATTTTGAAGCGTCAGGCAGGCGGATTTTTTCGGACTTCGGGCTATGAATTACCTGTTCCGTATCTGGGATGATCTCATAGACGCCATCTTGATTGGGAACCAGAGGGGTACTTTGTGCAACCTTTACCTTGAAGGATTCATGCCTAGGGTGAGAACTTCCTCGGATATGGTCGGGGGTTAGGGCGGCCCTGATGAAACCAATGCCCCCAAGGGTTAGGCCCAATGCTAGGCCCATTAGAAGTTCATGTTTGAAAATGCGAAACCAGTTTTTACGGTTCACTTCATTAAGCGCCATGGCTCGGGTGATCAATGTCGCTGCTTGCGAGCCAGAGTTTCCTCCTGTGGAAATGCAAAGAGGAACAAATAAACTCAACACCACCACTTGGGCAATGGCATCTTCAAAATAAGCCAAAGCTGTAAAGGTGAATAATTCTGCAAGAAACAAGCATGAAAGCCAGACAGATCTTTTTTTCCAAACAAGAGTGAAGCTCGCATCCAAGTAGCTATCTTTCATGGGTTCCATACCACCCATGCGATGCACATCTTCAGTTGCAGCAGAAACCACTGCATCCATTGCATCATCATGCGTCACAATACCTACAAGCTTGGCATCCTTGTCGACGACGGGGATGGCAAGAAGGTCATAGCGCGCCATCGATTGGGCAACCCTGTCTTTGGAATCGGTTACTTTAACAGTAACGATCTGGGTTTCCATGATATCAGCAAGAATATCTTTTCTTGGGGAGAGGATTAGGGTTCTTAAAGAAACCACACCTTGCAGCCTGCGATTTTCATCAACGAGATAAACATAATAAATCGTCTCGCGATCAGGGGCCTGCAATCTTAAGCGCTCAAGAGCGTCTTCCACAGTAATGTTGGCGGGAAGCCAAGCATAATCTGTGGTCATAATAGCGCCTGCGGTATCCTCGGGGAAATTTACTAGAGAAGCAATATCCCTGCGTTCTGCATCATCAATCAGCCTTAAAATCGCCTCGGTTACGGTGGGATCTAAGTGCCTAAGAAGAGCAGCGCGATCATCATGCGACATGCGTTCGATAAGTTTTGCCATATGAGGCCTGCCCACACCCTTCACCAGTCGAACTTGTTCTTCGGTGGGCAGGTAGGAAAAGATCTCAGCTTGATTGTCGATCGGTGTTTCTTGAAGGAAGCGCCAAGTATCTTCAACCTTGAAGTTTCCATCTAAAGCCTCTGCAATCGTAGCAGGGTGCAAAGCTTCTGAAAATTCCCGCATGGTTTCGGGATCATTGCTTCTGATGCAATGCTCGATTTCAGGAGTAAAAAGGGGGTGAGGCATATTCTATTCCCGTTTATTATGGCGACCTTTTCAGGCGAAGGTATTTATAATTATGTTATCAATCAATCTGGTATTACCCAACTTTAATGCAACGGCAATTAAAACTATACCGTTCATTTTTTCTAGAACTTCCAGCGAGTCGGCATTCACTATTTCTACATAATCGACCACGCCATTTGGTATGGCTTCAAGTCGCTTTAACAAATCCATGCGATATTGTGCACTTGATTCATGTTTTTTTAAAGCTACTTCTTCCTTTAATAAACACAAACCTTTGTAGATTAAAGGTGCAACCGATCTTTGTTCGTTTGAAAGGTAGCGGTTGCGCGAACTCATCGCTAATCCATCGGGTTCCCTTAGTGTTGGGCAAATCACCACATCGATGGGTAAATCAAGATCACGAGCCATCCTTTTGATCACCAATGCCTGCTGAGCATCTTTTTGGCCCAGATAGGCAGCATCGGGTTGTACCTGGCCGAATAATTTCATTACCACCGTGGTAACACCTTTAAAATGGCCCGGTCTACTTTTGCCACACAAGTTGTTAGTAAGCCCATTCACCTCTACAACCGTTGCAAAACCTGTGGGATACATTTCTTCGACAGAAGGATTAAAGACAAGATTCACCCCGGCATCGGAGCATAGTTTGAGGTCATCCTGCAAAGGCCTTGGATAGCGGTGAAAATCTTCGTTAGGGCCGAATTGCATCGGGTTTACAAAGATTGAAACCACAACAAAATCGCAGTGTTTCCGAGCTTCGTGGACCAAGCTGATATGCCCTTCATGCAGGGCCCCCATGGTAGGAACAAATCCAATTTTGCTACCCGATTTCTTGGCGCAAGACACGAGCGTTCTTAATTGTTCAATCGTAGTTGCAGTTTGCATCTCAGCCATTCATTTTCTCCAGAACCAACCTGAGGTAGGATTTGGGTTGTACTTGTTTCAGTCCCAATTCCTCTGAGAGTTTTTGCACTATTGCAATCGCTCGCGCAGAGTCTTGTTCTTCTGCTACTATTTCAACTTCTACATGTAGCCCGAGGGTTTCCACTTCATCAAAGCTGAATGCGATGTCAAAGCCCTCAATGTTTAAACTATAGGTTCTTCTTCTTTTGCTTACCCTTGCAACAAACTTGTAGCCCAAAGCTAGAAATACTTTAAGGTGATCCTGAAATCCGATATCTCCCGCAGGGATGGGCACTTCGATTTCTTCACGCATTTTAACTTTGGAATCTAGCTTTGGCCCCTTATAGGTAAGAAAGTTCGAATCACCTATTCTTCGTATTCGAAACGCTTCGCCAGTCTTTGCAAAATCTCGATCGGGAGCATTTAGATAATGATCCACTTCGTACTCTTCTTTTGCCAATTGCACATTTCTTGAGGCCAATTTTTTCTCAAGTTCTTGAAACGATGCAACTTCAAACTTTTGTTCAATTTCAAGCATGGGTTTATTTTCCTTCTTGTTGAGTTATTTCACTCTTTCCTTTGTACAATAAAAGTGTATTTTTATGCAACCGGGTAACTCATAAGGGGTCCTAGTTATGTCGAAACTTCACAAGGTGTGTAAAGTCAGCGAACTTCCCGAAGGCCAGGTTCATACCATCGAAGTTGAAGAAAAGTATGTGGGGGTCTATCATCAGCAAGGAAAATACTTTGCAATCGATGATTTTTGCCCACACATGGGAGCTTCCCTTAGTGGTGGCCATGTAGAAGATGGTACGGTTACCTGCCCTTGGCATGCTTGGCGTTTCCGCTTATGCGATGGTGCTTGGGCCGATAACCCAAGATTAAAAGTTGGTTGCTACAATGTGTCTGTGGTGGAGGATGAGATTTTTCTAGAGACCCCCGCAAACAATCAGCCTAAAAAGTAAGCAATTAGTTGGAAGCAGCTTTAGATAATTGTCTATAAGTGATCAAAAGGAGAAAATCATGACTGTAAAAATCGCTTGGCAGTACCATCGCAAAGGGTGAACAACCTGCAAAAAAGCTCAGGAGTTTCTTGAGCCAATCAGCCATACCATTTCTGAAACTATTGATGCTTCTAAAACCAAAATAGGTTTGAAAGAAGCATTGGTCATAACCCAAAAAGCAAGCACAATCATTGCTGCTAAGGGTAGTAAAATTACTACTCTTGATTTGAAAAAAGATAAGCCAACCAATGAAGATATTGCTGCTCTAATCATGGGCCCAACAGGCAACCTTCGAGCCCCTACCCTTTTGGTAGGTAGCACCCTTTACATTGGTTTTAATGAAGAAGCGTACAAGAAAATGGGTTCCTAGTTCGCAATTTTCGTCATGTCGAAAAGGTTGGTAGCTTGCGGCCCTAGGAATCCTTCGTAGCGCAATAGTTTTCCGGTTCCTAAATCCTTGAATGTATCCCGTTGCGCCAACTCGAAGTAAGCGTATGTCCATGGCATGGTGGTTAACTTGCCGTTTTCTAATACCGCCACATCAATTACGACCGCTTCGGTGGCTGTCTGCCTAAGCTTGCTACCCCTTGCACCTTCTATTTCTTTTTTCATGGGCACGCCCGAATCCAGCAAGGCCTTTGACGTTTTTTCGATGTCATCCAATGCAGGCACTTTATGCGAGTTGATCAGCGAGGTAAAGTGGTTCACATTGTAGCCATGTACTAAAACCCAGGCAGCATACTGGGAATCCAGGTTAAGTTCGAGTAGGTCGGATTTTTCGGGTAGATGCCATGGAAGTTCGAGAAAGAATTCAGCCGCCTCATCCAGAAGCGATTCTCTTGAGGATTCTGATTTTGTTTCAAGGTGATGAAGGTCTGCGAGGAAAGATTCAGGAAGGTTGGTGCGGTGCGTTTTAAGTGCGCCATGAATGATGTGCTTGGACGAGGGTTTCAATTCCCAAGTACGCAATTCGGAGATGAAAACTTTGGGGAAGTTGGGTTGTGGGTGTTGGAAATAAATAGCGTTTAGGTGTTTGTCTTCAAAGTTGTAACAATCAGCAGCACGATAGCCCAAAGCTTCAAAAATGCGGGAGATGGAAGAGATGCCAGCTAGGGGGTTTTGGCTGCAGAATGTTCGTAGGGCAATATGATCGTTAAAGAACGATGCGCCAGATTCTTGAATTAATGTTTCGTAGTTATTCACATAGCTGACCCTGGATCGAAATTTTTCCCACAACCTATCGAACAGGTTTAAAACAAATCGTTCTGATGCATTTTTAGAATTCAAAGCATGGTGTGGGCCAAGGTTGGTGGTATGCATGTAATGCTCCTGAAATTTTAGGAACTGATCAAGTCGCTGTAGTGCTCTAATTTATTTTATACCTTTGAAGGCTCAAAAGGTGCAATGAAGTATAGAATTAATTAGACAAATTAGTGCTTGATGTAAGTCCCCTAAGGAGACCCCTGCCATGACTTACCAAGAGTTGATTCAAATTCCGATGATAAAAACCATGCTTCCAGGGCCTATTGCAAGCCGGATTATTGCGCAGGATGAGGAATACACCTCGCCTTCGTACACAAGATTTTATCCGCTAGTAGTTAGGCGCGGAAAAGGCGCAATCATAGAAGATGTGGATGGGAACTTGTTCCTTGATTTCACCTCTGGTATTGCGGTTTGCTCTACTGGCCATTGTCATCCACGAATTGTGGATGCTATAAAAAAGCAATCAGAACTTCTTTTACATATGTCGGGGACAGATTTTTATTATGCCCCCCAGGCAGATCTTGCGAAAAAGCTTGCTCTGTTGGCTCCTGGAACTTCCCCGAAAAAAGTATTCTTCGCAAACTCAGGAACCGAAAGCGTCGAAGCAGCTTTTAAACTTGCTCGCTATCACACCAAACGAAAACAAATCATTTCGTTCTTTGGTGGATTCCATGGCAGAACCATGGGCTCGCTTTCGCTGACAGCCAGCAAGACTATTCAACGGAAAGGATTCGATCCCCTGATACCCGGTGTAAGCCATGCACCGTTTGGGAATTGCTACCGGTGCCCGGTGAACAAGACCTTTGGAACTTGCGGAATTGCTTGTGTTGAGAGCATTGAAAAACAATTATTCAGGCACACGGTGTCGCCTGATGAGGTAGCAGCATTTATTGTGGAACCTATACAGGGTGAGGGAGGTTATGTAGTGCCTCCGTTGGAGTTTCATCGTGATTTGAAGGCCCTTGCAGAGAAACATGGCATACTTTACATCGCTGATGAGGTGCAATCTGGGATGGGTCGCACGGGAAAAATGTTTGCCATAGATCATTATGGGATCGAGCCAGACATCATCTGCTTGGCGAAGGGGATAGCCTCGGGCTTGCCTTTGGGCGCGATGATTGCAAAAGCTGAAATCATGGATTGGCCCAAAGGTTCGCATGCAAGTACTTTTGGAGGCAACCCCGTGGCATGCGTTGCTGCGTTGGAAACCATTGCGTTATTGGAAGAGGGGTTAATGGATAACGCTCAATATGTGGGAGAATTCTTATTTGATTTATTGCTTGCCCTTAAAGATAAACATGCGTTGATAGGAGATGTAAGGGGCAAAGGCTTGATGCTTGCTATTGATCTGGTCAAGAATCGTGAAAGCAAAGAACCAGCAGGTGTGGAAAGAGATGCGATCGTTCAGGCCTGCTTTAAAAAAGGTTTGTTATTATTGGGATGCGGGTTGAGTGGCATTCGCTTCTGTCCGCCTTTGATAATCAAAGATCATGAAGCAGCTACTGCGGTTAGAATTCTCGATGAAGTTTTGTCTGAGTTAAAAGGATAGATTAATGATCACAGAGCTGCTAGAAAAATTTGGTATTCATCACACTCATAGTGGTGTTTACGCAGGAGATTGGATCACCAAGCCTGAAGGTATGGAATTTGATTCCATAAATCCTTCAGATGGAAAATGTATTGCAACTATTATGAGTGGTACGAAAAATAATTATGAACAAGTGATTGCAATGGCAGAGGAAGGGTTTAAGAAATGGCGTGGAGTTCCTGCGCCAAAGAGAGGGGAGATCATTAGGCAGATTGGAATAGCTCTGCGAAAAAACAAAAAAGATCTAGGTTTACTTATCACTTTAGAAACAGGAAAAATCCTTAGCGAAGGTCAGGGCGAAGTTCAGGAAATGATCGATATGTGCGACTTTGCAACCGGCCTTTCCAGGCAACTGCATGGACTTACCATTGCAAGTGAAAGAAAGGACCACAGGCTTTTTGAACAATGGCACCCTTTAGGCGTTGTTGGAATTATTAGCGCATTTAATTTCCCCGCTGCTGTATGGGCTTGGAATGCAATTCTTGCAGCAATATGTGGCGATACATCTGTTTGGAAACCATCGAATCATACACCAATTACTTCCATTGCTGTTATTAAGATTGTTGCATCAGTCATGAAATCAAACGGCTATGGGGATGTTTTTTCGTTGTGCATAAGCGAGGGGCATCTTGCAGCAGAATGGATTGCGGACGATAAAAGAATCCCGCTGGTGAGCGCAACAGGAAGTTGTGAGATGGGTAAGGCTATTGGTGTAAAAGTGTGCCAGAGGCTAGGGCGAAGCTTGCTTGAGTTGGGCGGGAACAATGCTGCAATTATTTCCCCTAGTGCGAATTTGGATCTTGCACTTAGGGGCGTTGTGTTCGCTGCGGTGGGTACTGCAGGGCAGAGGTGCACTACGCTACGAAGGCTGTTTGTGCATGATTCCATCGAAAACATGTTTATGGAAAAGCTATGTAATGCCTATGGTAATGTGACAATTGGGAACCCATGGGAAGAAGGTGTTTTGATGGGTCCTCTGATTTCGGCAGATGCAGTAGAAAAAATGATGCATGCCATTGAAGAAGCGAAGAAGCAGGGCGGGAAAGTCTTGGCGGGAGGCAACAGGATTTCTGGAATTGGAAACTTTGTTGAACCGACGATCATACTGGCCAACCCTGAAATGCCAATCATCCAGCAGGAAACCTTTGCTCCAATTCTTTATGTGATGCCATACCATCATCTGGGTGATGCCATCCAGTTTAACAATGGAGTACCACATGGGCTATCCTCTGCAATTTTCACGGATAGTGTGGGTGAGGCTGAGCAGTTCTTAAGTTATCGGGGCAGTGATTGCGGAATTGCGAATGTTAATATAGGAACCTCTGGTGCAGAAATTGGGGGCGCCTTTGGGGGTGAGAAAGAAACAGGCGGTGGCAGAGAGTCTGGCAGTGATTGCTGGAAAGCTTATATGCGCAGGCAGACTTGCACCATTAATGGAGGCGACCAACTTCCCTTAGCACAGGGGGTTCACTTTGATTTATAAAATCTTCGAGAGCCAGAGCTGCACCTTTCCTGCTAAATAAGGCACGTCTTCTACTCATTTCTTTTTAAACTCTTTGCAAATAATTTGGGATTTAGGAACTTCCATAGGATTGCAAAACTGCTATAGTTACGTACGAGTTCTGTAGGGGAAACTTTAGTTTCTTTTAAGAAAACAAGAAAAGTTTTCCTAAAAGAAGTTAAAAAGAGGCCCCCTATTCCTCCAAGGCTTCCTATACTTCTAAAAATTTGGAAATGTTCGTCTGTATTTTGTGAATATTATAAGGTATGGTCCCGCCCCATCAAGGTGCAGGAAGCTCCTTGTTAAATGGCACATAAAGCCAAGAGCTAGTGAACGGAAGGGAATCTGTATGGTTGTTGGAAACAAATGGCAAATCGCTTCTGCAATGCTCGGTATTTTATTCATCAATGGTTGCGGCCAGATGATGGCACAGCGCAATGGCACAGGCAGCAATGTTGCAATGCAACGGCCTGCAATGCGCATGAGAGCAGTGAGTGCAGAACCTGGCCCTGAATTACGCATCCCTGCAGCATCCAATCAAAACAAAGGGGCACCTGCTCCAGCCGAGGTTGCTTTAGTTCCCCTTCCTCCGATTCCTAAGTATAATCAAAATTCTGCAGATGTGGTGCGAACCAATAATGCAGTGGCTAATACTAATAGCTCCAATAACATTCCTGAAAACCCCACTATAAACAACACTAATCAGGTTGCAGTTGGCTCTTCTAATATTGCGAAGGCTAATAACCTGGTATCACCTTTTGGTGTTTTGGGCGTATCTGAAAACAATAACACCACCCCAAAACCAACCGAGATATCTGCGGATCCAACTCGCAATCTTTACCATAAAACCATGGCTAGGCTTGCAACTTTGGACTCTTATGTTGTGAGACTGGTGCGTAAGGAAGTAATCAATAACAAGAAGAAGCCACAAGAAACTTTGCTGCTTAAGTATCGTAAAGCGCCTTTAAGTATTTATTTTAAATGGCTCGATAGCGAAGGAATTGGCCGAGAAGTTGTTTATGTTGAAGGGATGTACGAAAATAAAATTCATACACTTTTGGCCGGTGGGGATGTGCCTTTCATGCCCGCAGGAAAACGGATGGCATTTGCACCCGATAGCATTTTGGTAAGGAGTGCCAGCAGGCATAATATTAAAGATGCAGGGTTTGTGCCTTTAGTTGAAGGTTTGGGTCGTGCAATCATTGGCCAATCCAAAGGCGATATGCGATTTGGTACGGTCAAATACACAGCAGCGAACAAAAGACCAGAGTTTGGCTTTCCTGTTGAATCTTTAGAACACTTCATCCCAGTTGGTGTTGAAAATGAACTGCCCAAGGGTGGTCGAAGGGTTGTTTGTTTTGATCCTCAATCTTCCCTGCCCATGCTCATCATTACTTATGATGAAAACAACCAGGAAGTTGAATATTACAAATACGATCGCTTCCAGTTCCCGACCCGTTTGGATGAAAATGATTTTAATCCAGATTTCTTGTGGTCGAAGCCTAAATTGGCAAGTGGTTCGAAACTTTAAGCATTCGAACCCCTCTATTGTTCAAAAGGCGCTCTCTCGGGCGCCTTTTTTGTTGCCCCTTTGTTAAGCATTTTTACTGCCAATCTGACATAAACTACCACCGTTGGCAGACTTATGATCACTCTAAACATAACCATCTAAATTGGGCTATCCTTTTGCAATATATAGAGTTATGATTTATCTGTGAAGTTCCTCTAGTATGCGGTACATAATTTGCACATAATGACTGCTAGAAACTTGGGTTTCTGGCTTGCCGTCTTTATTCAGACGGGGTCTTACAATTTTCTTTTCTAATGAGGTCAGTGGCATGCTTGCCACCAACCAGAATTATTCGATCTTGATTGCAGACGATGATACTCCGGCCCGAGAGGCACTGAGAGACATCGTCGAGCAAGAAGGATATCGCACGATTCTAGCTTCTTCAGGCGTAGAAGCGGTTGATCTCATTCAAGAAGTTCAAGTTCATTTAGTCCTGCTGGATATGCATATGCCGAACCTTACTGGTTTGGAAACTCTGCATCTTGTTCGTCAGATTCATACAATGTTACCAGCGATCCTTGTTACCGGTGATCCAACAGAAACCGTGATGAGGCAGGCTCATCAAGCATCGGTCTACAGTGTCATACCCAAGCCTGTAAATCGTGGCATGGTGTTATATACAGTAATGAAGGCATTGACCCGGTTTTATGGCCGGTTAAAAAGTGGTGACTGATCCTTCTTTTTTGTTCCCTTTTTTGTTGTTGGTATTTTGAGGAGTGTTGTTGCAATGGCTTTGAAACCCCTGAATGATAAAATTGTTGTTAAACGACTTGAAGCAGAAGATAAATCTTCTGGTGGCATTCTTCTTCCTGATAGTGCCCGGGAAAAACCCAGACAAGGCAAAGTCCTTTCCGTAGGTGAAGG
>CAMDHK010000118.1 GCA_945897965.1 Candidatus Kuenenia stuttgartensis
AGGGAAGGTTATCGAGACGAAATTTCCCCTTTTGATTTCGCTCATCGTGGCATTTCAGGCAATACATATCAAGGATTTGCCTGTGTTTGGAATCCATAACAACGGAATTGGACGGTTCTTCGCCAATTGAAACCGAAGTGAACCAATCATCTATCATGATCCATGCAAATGTAACTAAAGTGAGTTTAATGAAGAAATTTTTCATGGTGTGGATTCGCCTAAAAACAATCAAGCAAGCTTTGTATTATAACCAATAGAAATTAAGAAGGTAAGAAATTTTCAATTCATTTGCATTTAAGCAAATCACTTGTCTTTGCAATTAATTTATAGACAAATATACCTATTCACTTTTATTAACGGGAATATGCCTAGCTTCTTAAAAGTAATACCCTGCTTAAAAGTATGAAAATTGATACATTTCTCGATTTTTTAAAGTAATCAAAACAATCTTGGCAAGCTTTTCAGTTTTAAAATGTTGACCTTGTTTTTCAGCACTTGATTGAAGAACAATTGGAAGGTTTCTATTCATTCCAAACAAGCATTTCAGAGACGCCACTGTGGGCTTTACCTGCGTGAGTGAAAACAACCCTGAGCTTGGTAGCTTTCAAAGAGTTGAAAGTGATTTCATTAAACTGCCCACCAATTGGTTTTTCAGGAAGCTTTTTGGGGGAGAGCACTTCTTCCTATTCCATTCCAGAAGTGAACATCGTAATGGGTCGGCGATGAGCACCCGTGCAGCAGCGCTGAGTTGCGAATCATTGGTAATGAACCACAAGAATGCATGCGTGTCGAGGAGTAACCTCATTTCATGTACTCCTCAAAATCTTTTAAGTGTTCATCGTCTTCGACGAGTAGCGTAATCATGCCTTTACAATTTCCGGGCACCCGGGGCTGGCGCTGCGGGGCGGGAGGTGGAACGAGGAGTTTCGCCACGGGTTGCTGATTACGGGTCAAGATGACTTCATCCCCAGGAGTCAGGCTGTCGAGGAGTTCGGGCAGCGTCAGTTTCAAGTCTTCCACGGCCATCGTCGTTTGCATGATTCTCTCCTTCTTGAGCTCGAAAAATAGTTCTTTAAGTTTTATTTCTATTTTTTTCGTGGTCAATCTTCATCCTTTGTACCACACACAAGTTTGAATTCCGCAAGGATGTCCACAAAACTTGGCGAACTCTTTTCATCCTGTTCACGAAGGCGGAAAACCAGAGAGGCAGAAAGCCAAGAATAGCTCGTGGTTTTCAGGGGTTTATTCATGCAATATCCAATGTTGAATAAACAATTCTTGGTTTTCTCGTACCCTGTTGATGGTATTTGTTAGAATCTTTTTCAATTGGAATTGTGTAAACACAAACAGGTGTGGATTAATTTTGCGTTTACAGAAATAGGGCGAATGTCTGAAAAGGAACCCAGAAATCATGTTTGAGGAAAAGGGGATTGTAATAACAGAAACCCTTTTGAAATTGCCCCAGCAAACGATCACGCTTGCAGGAATAACTTCGGTAAGAAGTGGCTGTAATCCGGTGTATCCGGATGCCAGTGGGAAAAAGGTTCTGATCTTTATGATTAGTTTTGTTTTATTGGAGAGTTTTTTCTTTTTGATGATGGTAGCAAACTTCGAATTTTGGTTTATGGGGGTAAACCCCTTGGCAGTTTGGCGTGGGATTGCGTCTGGGAATGCGGAGAGTGTCCTGAACTTTTCGCTTGCGTTATTCCTAACTACTATACAGGGTATAGTCTTAAGTCAAATATTAAGGTGGTGGATTTCGCGAAAAAGGAGGCAATGGGTGCATTATATTGTGATCACCACGGCGTCTGGGGAAACCCGACCTTTAGAAGATTTGGACCAAAGCTTCATCTTAAGGGTGGTTAAAGCGTTGGAAAAAGCACTTGGTCAAACAACTTAAACATTATGCATCTTCTCGGATGCCCTTGAGATTTCTATAATTTCTTTTTGAGTTTCATGCTATTGTTAATCAAATGGTAATATTTTTTCGCATACTTATAAAGCAGGTTGAAAAAGAATGATGGCGCCAACCTTTGCAATCTTGGAATGGTTTCCACCCGTGTTAAACATCCTGATTTGGTTAGTCAGTGTGTTTTTGATCCTTTTGATTCTGATTCAAAAGGGAAAAGGTGGAGGATTGGCCGGGGCCTTCGGCGGTCCAGGGGGTCAAAGTGCATTCGGTTCAAAAACCGCAGATGCCTTCACAAAAATCACCCTTTATGTTGCTGGAATATGGGTTGCGCTGATCGTTATCATGATTTGGCTGGTTCAGCCTAAAATCGTAATTTCCAGCCCGACGGATATCCAGCAAATTAGTAAGGAAGGAATGCCTGCAGAAGGTGCTCCTGTGGATCCTACTCCAAAGGCTGAACCCGAATCTAAAGAATCTCCTAAAACTGAATCCAAGGACGATAAAAAAGAACCAGTCAAGGATGCTCCCAAGGTAGAGCCAAAGGGCGATGCCAAGGACGACAA
This sequence comes from Candidatus Kuenenia stuttgartensis, assembly GCA_945897965.1. Classification (GTDB taxonomy): domain Bacteria; phylum Planctomycetota; class Planctomycetia; order Gemmatales; family Gemmataceae; genus UBA969. The sequence continues at coordinate 2,476 of CAMDHK010000118.1, forward strand.
AAAAGAACCAGTCAAGGATGCCCCCAAGGTAGAGCCAAAGGGCGATACCAAGGATGATAAAAAGGCTGAAACTAAAAAGAACTAAGTGAGGCACAGCCTTTTAAAAGGCATGTGAAAGCCCGTGCTCTATAGCATGACAGGCTACGGAGAATCTTCCCACCAAGGGAAAACCTTGGCGGTTGCGATTGAGCTTCGTTCTGTAAATAATCGATATTTGAAGGTGTCTTTACGGGCCCCAGAATCCTATCAGATTTTGGAACCTGAATTTGAAAAGGCCGTGCGCAAGCTGGTGCGTCGGGGAACGGTGCAGGTAAATCTTCGAGTCCATCGGGTCAAGGAAACGCAAGAGCAGCCTTTAAGGTTAGATGTTCTCAAAGGTTATTTGACTCAGGTGGCCAAGGTTGCACAAGAAGCAAGCCTTACTCAGGAAGCTTGTAATATCTTGATGGGAAATGTTTTGCATCTGCCCGGGATTGTTCCCGAGGGGCAGGTTGGTGCAAAAACTTTGGATGAAGATTGGCCTCAAATTGAGAAAACACTTGAGATAGCCCTAGGTAAGCTGCAATCGATGCGCAGTACCGAGGGTGGAGTGATGGCGCAAGAGTTAATGGCTCTTAGGAATAAGATTTGCGAGCATCTAGCTTCGATCAAAGTTTTGATCCCGCAGGTAATGGAAGCGTATAAGGATAGATTGCTGGATAGGGTGCGGAAATTGCTGGAGAGCACCGAGGCGCAGATTCAGCCTTCCGATCTTATCCGTGAGGTTGCGATTTTTGCAGAGCGTTCCGATATTGCAGAAGAAGTTACTAGGTTAGATAGCCATCTGGAACAATTTGGCAAAGTTTTGGAGCAGGAAGAAGGGGCTGGGCGAAAGCTCGAGTTTCTTACACAAGAAATGGTGCGTGAAACCAACACCATGGGGTCTAAAGCTGCGGATGTGAAAATCACCCGCCATGTGGTTGAGATTAAGGGCGATTTGGAGCGCATTCGGGAGTTAATCCAGAATGTCGAATAGTACAAAACAAGCCTTTTTTGGGCCATTGATTATAATATCAGGGCCGAGCGGTAGTGGAAAATCGACCTTGGTAAAAGAATTGCTCAAGGATAAGTCGATGCCTTTAGAAGGTGCGATTTCTGCAACCACCCGCACTAAGAGGCAATTTGAAGTGGATGGTGTCGATTATTTTTTCTGGGACAAGGGAATGTTCCAACAGGAAGTCGCCAAGGGTTCTTTTCTTGAATGGGCCGAGGTGTACGGCAACTATTATGGTACATTGATTTCAGAGGTAGATGCGCGAAGAAGTCGTGGTGCCGGGGTGGTACTGGAAATCGATGTTCAAGGTGCGGGGCAGATTCGAAAGACCGGATCGGTGAGTAAAAGTATATTTGTGGTACCTCCAGATATGGAGGCATGCGAATCTAGACTTCGAGCCCGGGGTACCGAGACTGAAGAAACGCTAGTCAAAAGGTTGGCAAGTGCGAAACACGAGATGGAACAAGCAGTGGAATATGATTTCAAAGTTATCAATGATGACTTGGAAAAAGCTGTAGAAAAGATCAAGGATTTTGTTAGACCGTTGTTTTTAGAAAGGTGATGCTAATGCTAGATGAACTTAAAGAAGAAGCCATTGTAAACCGAGTTGGTGGCCGCTTCAAGCTTTCCACCATGATTCAGAAAAGGCTTGCAATGCTTAGCCAGGGTGCGAAGCCTTTGGTTAACACTCGCCATACCGACAAGATGGCAATTGTATTGCAGGAAATTCTGGACGACAAAATATTTCTAGACAAGACGGGTGCGATTCAAGCCCGTGCGAAGAACGAAATGGATGCAACACGCAGGGCGATGGAAGGTGATATTTCGGGTGAATTAGGTGCTGATTAATTAAGCTGAGGGATTTTTACTCGACGGGGTTGATCGAATGAGTGATTCCAGCGAAAAGCCGGCAGGTTCATCTGGGAAATATTCTTCTTTCCCTGGTGAACCTGTTTTTACTGATTCCCTTCCGAGCGATCAGGATTATGGTTACAAGCCATTATCGATTCTGGCAATTCTTGGGGCAGTATTGGGTGGCCTGTTTGTGCTGACCCTTGCAGGGGGCTTTGGTGCGGCATTTTTGTTTGGCACCCCTTGGATCATGTCGCCTTGGATCATTTTTTGGCCTGCCTTTTCCATCCTTTTAAGCTTCGTTGCATATACTCGGATCAAAGCTTCAGATAATACCATGGGGGGTGAAAAGCTTTCCCTTTGGTCGATGCAGATTACAGCCATCTTCATTTTGTGCTACTTTGCTAATTTTGCAGGCACTTACTTTGCAGTAAGAAATCAAGCGGATGCTTTTGTCAAACAATGGCTTGGTGTTATCGCAAAGGGTGAGATTGACAAGGCGTTTTTGCTTACCTTAAAACCACCTCGTCCTTCCGAAGATTCCAACCTAAGAACCACTTTCGAAATCACTTATAATATTGCACCAGACCCTTTGACTAAGGGGGCTTATTCTGCCTTCAAAGTCAAGGATTATGTACGATTGATCCAGTTTGCTGGCGATAGTGCGAGCAAATTTACGATGAAATCTGCAAGCTCCCCTATTTATGAAATGGGCGGGTATCTGGTTAGGCTTATTTATGAAGTGGAAATACCAGATGGCATCATGGAAGTAGCAGTTGTCGCCCTTGGGCAGGAAAGCCCTTCTGGTGGATATAAAGGCAGGCAATGGCAAGTGCTGGTAGATGGAACTGCCATGGTTCAAAAGTTAAAAACAAACGATGAGTCCCGTAAGAAGTTTGAGCTTTCTGTTTCCGCAATGGAATTTGCTGCAAGTTGGTGCATGGCGGTTGCAAATAAAATTTGGGAGCCCGCAGTATACGGTATAGCAGAAATAAAAGACCGCGATCAAATAATGAAGGGCTTTACCCCTTCCATCCCTCTTGGGTTGGGCGTAGTCGGCGGGTCACTCCTCCAAGCTGCTGAATCCCCTGAACGCCAAGCGTTCCTTGCAGCCTCGCAACAATTATTTGATGGGAAGTTTGTTCGTGTTGGTGAAAACTTCTGGTCTGATCCCATTATGAAGGTGGGGATTCTTGACCTTCTCTCCAAGGCTTTCAGGCCAATGACTGATCATACTCCGCCCATGCAGCTTTCTGGTGGCGGGGCTTGGATAAGGGTAGAAAATGGAACTGTCCCGCGTTATCGAAATGATGCAGGTAAAATTGAATTTGAGTTTGATTGCTTGATATTGCTATTTCCGAAGTATCTTGTGCAGGCTGCGTTTGTAGTAACAGGCGAGGAAAAAGCAGATGGAAATGCCCCACCTGATTGGAAGGTAAAAGAGATCGTTCTTAACCGCGGTGTTTCTATGCCGGTCGCTGCGCCCAAACCGGGCGGGCGTTAATCTTTATTCCTCTTTTAAATTCGTCCCGTCTAGAATATGGCCTAGTTTGGTTTTTTTCGTTTCTAGATAGCGTCGATTATTATCGTTGGCAAGTATCTGGATGGGAATCCGCTCGGTGATTCTTAAACCATACCCATCAAGGCCGACGACTTTTTTCGGATTGTTGGTAAGCAGTTTAATGTCCCGGATTCCAAGATCGTTGAGGATTTGCGCTCCGATGCCATAATGCCTCAAATCGGCTCCAAATCCAAGCTTCTGATTGGCTTCTACGGTGTCTAAGCCTTCTTCTTGTTGAAGTTTGTACGCTTTTAATTTGGAAAGCAGGCCTATACCACGCCCTTCCTGCCTCATGTAAAGAAGCACCCCTTTGCCTACTTTTTCGATTTGTCGCAAAGCATGATGCAACTGCGAACCGCAATCGCAAAGCAGGCTATCGAAAATATCGCCAGTCAGGCACTGGCTATGAATACGCACAAGTACGGGTTCTTCCTGGATTGCAACTTGGCCATTGGTGGATACGCCAATCCCACCTGCGCACAAAGCCAAATGCGGTTCAGGGTCAACCACGGAAGAATAAGCGATGAGATCAAAGTTGCCTAGTTTTGTAGGAAGTTTGAGTTCGATTTCTCTGCGGATTAATTTTTCTCGTTGTCTGCGGTGTTTGATCAAGTCTTCGATGGTGCACATTTTAAGACCATGTTTTTTGCAGTAAGGGATCAAGTCTGCTACTCGAGCCATAGTGCCATCTGGGTTTACAACTTCACAAATAACCGCAGCTTCTTTGAGGCCTGCAAGTCTAGCAAGATCGACACTGCCCTCGGTATGGCCTGCTCGAACGAGTACGCCCCCATCGCGAGCTTTAAGGCCGGGCACATGGCCTTTGCCACGAATTAAGTCGTGGGGGGTTGAGTTTTCATCGATTGCAACTTGCACCGTGCGGGCCCGATCAAAAGATGATGTTCCGGTTGTAATTCCAGTGCGAGCATCAATATACGGGGTAAAAGGGGTGGTAATGCCCTCGGAATGGGGTGAGGGAAGAACATCGAGGTTAAGCCGGTTGCAAATGGAAGTCGACATAGCCAGGCAAACTAGCCCACAACCGTTACGCATCATAAAGTTGATGTTTTCTGGGGTGGCTTTTTCAGCAGCGATTACTAAATCGCCTTCATTTTCACGATTTAGATCATCAACAACAACAATAAGCCGGCCTTGCCGGAGTTCTTCGATTGCTTCATCAATCGAACAATAAATCGAATTATCTTCAGACATTCATGACTCCACAGCGGGAAAAATACTATCTTATTATTATTGTAGCACTCCACAGATTATTTCATATCATTGTTCATGCTTGCCCTATGGGTATGCGATATTGATAATAATAGAAATGTGTTTGGAAATGCTTGGCAGGCTGCCACTTTAACTATCCTTCCTCTTGATATTTAAATCATCATTGGAGCTGAATTTCATGGCTAAGAAAAAAGTGGGTCTGTGGTTGATTGGTGCATGTGGTGGTGTTGGAACAACAGCAGCGCTTGGCCTTGCTGCCATTCGCAATAAACTTTCTGACACCACATCGCTGGTGACAGAGTTGCCCCTTTTTGAAACTTTAAAGCTAGATGCTTTAGATTCATTTGTGGTGGGTGGTCATGAAATCCGCAAAGGATCATTCATGGAAACCGCCAAGGAATTGCATCTGAAGGCAAAGATATTTGATGCAGCAATGCTTGCAGGTTCAGAGAAAGATCTTGCAGAATGGAGCAAGAATATTAAGCCTGGGTCTGCAGTTGAATCGGGATCAACAATTGCAAAGATGGCTGATTTGAAAAAAGCAAATGTTAAAGAAACTCCCCGCCAAACCATTAAACGCATTCAAACCGATCTTAAAAACTTTCAAAAAGCCAACGATCTAGAGCATGTGGTTGTGATGAGCGTTGCTTCAACCGAACCACCTTTTCAAACCGGTGTTCAGCATCAAACCCTTAAAGCTATGAATGCCGCTTTGGATGCAGGCGAAAATGTTCTCCCCACCAGTTCGATGTATGCTTGGGCTGCAGTTGATCTGGGAATGCCCTTTGTTAATTTCACCCCATCGCTGGGCGCCTCATTCCCTGCCATTCAGGAACTCGCAAAAATCAAGGGTGCCCCTCTTGCAGGGCAGGATGGCAAAACAGGCGAAACGCTGATGAAATCTGTGCTTGCGCCAATGTTTGCACTGCGCAACTGGAAGATTCTTAGCTGGGTTGGTCATAATATCTTTGGTAATCGCGATGGCATTGTCCTCGATGATCCCGCCAACAAGGCTTCCAAAATCAAAACCAAGGATCAAGTAATTTCCTCGATCGTTGGTTATAAGCCACAGACCTTGGTGACCATCGAATATATTCCTTCGATGGATGATTGGAAAACAGCTTGGAATCATATTCATTATCAGGGGTTTCTTGGCACCCCGATGATTCTGCAATTCATTTGGCAGGGTTGCGACTCTGTTTTGGCTGCGCCTTTGGTGATTGATCTTGCAAGGTTTGCACTGTTTGCAAAACGCAGAGGTGAATCGGGTATCATGCGTCATCTTTCTTGCTTCTTCAAGGGGCCGATGGGCGAAACCAACCATGATTTCTTTCAGCAATTTGAAATGCTTCGCGACTACGTCGAAGAAACCGGAGAAAAATCATGAAGCTAGCTTTTAGTAGTAATGCCTACTTGCGATTCTCCTTTAATGATGCTGCCAAAAAGATTGGAAAGCTTGGTTATCAAGGAATAGAAATCATGGCGGATGTGCCCCATGCTTGGCCAGCCTTCATGCTGGAAGAACAAAAGCAGGGCATTCGTGATTCTCTTAAATCCAACAACCTTGCGATTTCCAACATCAATTCCTTCATGATGCACGCAGTCAATGATCCTAGACAGCGTTATTGGTATCCTTCTTGGATTGAACCGGATAAGCATTATCGCCAGATTCGTATCGATCACACCATGCGTTGTTTAACGATGGCAAAAGAATTGGGCGCACCTTGTATCACTACCGAACCAGGTGGTCCTGTTGAAGCCGGGGCCTCTTGGAATGCAGGGCTGAAGTTGTTTGTCGAAATGCTAAAGCCAGTGATCGAGCATGCTGAAAAAGAAGGTGTTTTGTTGCTCATCGAACCTGAACCCGGTTTGTTGATCGAAACTGCAGATCAGTTTTTAGAATTCATGGGGCACATTAAGTCGCCCATGGTGGGATGCAACTTTGATATAGGCCATTCGTACTGTGTGGGTGATGACCCTGCCAGCACTATTCCAAGGCTTGCAAAGTATATTAAGCATTTTCATCTCGAAGATATTGCAAGTACTCGCGTGCACCATCACCTAATTCCAGGCGATGGGGCGATTGACTTTAAAGCCGCAATAGAAGCTATCAAGGCAATTGGTTATAAAGAATGGGTAACCATCGAACTTTATCCATATGTTGAAGATCCAGATCAGGCAGCTAAACTTGCCCGTGAGCGAATTATGCCGTTGCTTGCCTAGTGATGATTAAGCCCGCACTCGCAGGTTGATCATTTCCACGGTAAACGAGAAGCCCATTGCAAAGTAAATATAGGCTTTGTCGATGTGTTGACCCATGCCTTCTGCCATTAGTACAACCCCGATAAGAATTAGGAAGCTAAGTGCAAGTACTTTCAGGGTGGGATGTTTTTCAACGAAGTTGCTCACTGGTCCTGCAAAAATCATCATCACCATTACAGTAATAATCATTGCGGTGATAATGACGCCTATTTCCTGAACCATCCCAACTGCGGTTATTACAGAGTCGAGTGAAAAAACAATGTCAAGCAATGCGATTTGCACCAGCACCATCGCAAAATTACTTTTGGTGTTGGGCGAATGATCAGGGTGCCCTTCGGGGTGACCTTCAAGCTTATGGTGAATTTCGAACGTACTCTTGGCGATTAGGAACAATCCTCCTGCGAGGAGAATGAGATCTTTCCAGGAAATCTCTCTGGCTTCCTCAGTTTTTGCGGCCCAGTCGGGAAGTGTTAAAACAATTTGATGCAGGCTTAAAATCCAAGAGATGCTGAATAGCAGTAGCAGGCGGGTTCCCAATGCAAGTATAAGGCCTATTTGCCTAGCATAGCCTCGTTGTTCTTTGGGAAGCCTACCTGCAAGAATTGCAAGAAAGATAATATTGTCGATTCCTAAAACAATTTCCATGCCGGTCAATGTGACCAGTGGGACAATCCATTCCATTGCTTCCTGCCTCGATTAAATAACTTTCCTTGAATACAAATGACTTAGAAGGCATTATCATAACAAAAATAGTTTTAATGCCAGCACTAAGTTGTAAAATTCGTTTCTTTGCTGGGCAAGTGGAAGAATTGAGTATGCAAATGGATTACTATGATTTTATTGTGAATGTATATTCTGCACTTGGTCTCGGGTTGCTCATTGGGCTTGAAAGGGAGTTCAGGCAACATCCTGCGGGCCTTCGGACAAATGCTTTGGTTTGTGTTGGTTCTGCCTTATTTATGTCGCTTACTTTTTTGCTGCACGATGAAGGCAGCCCCACCAGAATTGCATCTTACATTATTAGCGGGATTGGGTTTCTTGGCGGCGGAGTGATTCTTAAACAAGGTGTAAATATTCGAGGCATGAATACTGCTGCAACACTTTGGTGTAGTGCCGCGGTTGGTGCGATATGCGGTGCAGGGCATTGGGGATTTGCCATGGGTGGTGCTTTCACTGTATTACTGGTTCACTTGATATTTCGGCCAATATCTTACTGGGTATTGCGCCTTGATAGATTTTCTGAAGAAGAGATGAATTTTAAGATTAATGTGGTGATCACTTTTGGGAAAGACATAGCCATTAGAGCGGTGTTTGTAAAGTTTTTGGAATTAAATCCTGCACTTTCGTTGAAGTCTCTTGCAACTGCCAAGCAAGAGGCATTAAAGGAAACTGAAATTACCGCCCAGATGGTTTCGCCTGTGAACCAGCAGAATGCCATTCTGCATCTGGTTAATATTCTGAATGAAGAACCCGGAGTCCGAGTGGTAAGTTGGGAAAAAGAACTAAGAATAATTGATTAATAAAAGGATTATGGAAATGAGTCTTGAAAATAATGGTGGTGCCAATGGTGTTGCTTGGGATCTTAAGGATTTGTATTCCAGCCTTGGTGATCCGAAATTGGACCAAGATATTGCAGATGCCCAGAGACTAGCGCAGGAATTTGAAACGCAATATCGAGGGAAGATCAGCAGCCTTAAGCTTTCGGATGCGGCCTTTCTTTTGCAAGCTATCCAGCAGGTTGAATCCTTGTATGAAATCATGGATAGGCCTGCGATTTATGCATCGTTGGTGCATGCTGCTAAAACAGACGACGCTACGCATGGGGCATTGGTTGCAAAGACTCGTGAAACCCGGACTAAAATCAACCACCATATTTTGTTCTTTGATCTAGAGCTGATTAAAATTCCTGATGATGTTGCAACTGGGCTCGCAAAAAATCCTCAACTCTTAAAGTATGCACACTTCCTAGAGCAAAAGCGTGCGTGGAAGGCTCATTACCTTTCTGAACCTGAAGAAAAAGTTGTGGATGTTAAAACCCTTACGGGCAGGTCTGCATTTGTTAGGCTCTTTGATGAAACTGTTGCTTCGATGACTTATCCCTTCACCCAAGATGGTGTGGAACAAAAACTTTCATTTCAACAAATCAATGCCAAGCTTTACGATGCAGACCGTAGCATTCGAAAAGCAGGCGCAGAGGGAATTACCAAAGGGCTGAAAGAGCAAAACAAATTGCTTTCGTATCTCTTTAACACCTTGGTGCTCGATCATCAAAATGATTGTGAAGTTAGGAAGTTTCCCACCCCCATGACCTCTAGGCATCTTGCAAATGAAACTTCCGCTGAAATGGTTCAGTCCCTTATGGATTCGGTTGAGAAGCATGGGGCAACGGTGCATCGCTATTACAAATTAAAAAAGCGTTTGCTTGGCTTGCCTTCGCTTGAGGATTATGACCGATATGCGCCGATTCAAGGGGATTTGCCTTTGGTTTCGTGGCAGGATGCCTCAAAGCTTGTACGTGAGAGTTATCATGCACTTTCGCCCGAGGCGGGCAGGATAATTGATCAATTTTTTGATGCTAACTGGATTGATGCGGAACTAAGGCAAGGCAAGCGAGGCGGGGCTTTTTCTTCCAGTGCAATACCTTCCGTTCATCCGTATATTCTAATGAGTTACACTGGGAAAATGCGCGATGTTTCTACCCTTGCTCATGAGTTGGGCCATGGGTTGCATCAATATCTTTCCCGGAAAAATGGCTATCTACAGTGCGATACGCCTCTCACCACTGCTGAGACTGCAAGTGTCTTTGGGGAAATGCTTGTCTTTAAAAAACTACTCGAAAAGTATCAAGAACCCAAAGTCAGGCTCGCTTTGCTCTGTGGGAAAATTGAAGATAGTTTTGCCACTGTTTTCAGGCAAGTTGTTCTTACTCGGTTCGAACAGAAAATGCACAAGGCACGAAAAGAAGAAGGTGAGCTTTCTTCGGAAAGATTCAACACGCTATGGGCCGAAGCTAATCAGCCTATGTTTGGCGACTCGGTTAATCTTTCGGAAAACTATGG